>NZ_BADX01000201.1:0-151 GCF_000241365.1 Pseudoalteromonas sp. BSi20480
TATAAAGCAATCATCTGTGTGGGCACTCGTACAGATTGAGTTCTAACAGCCAAGCTTAGTTCGCTAAGTGAGGCAAACAAATTAGAGTCTCAATTAAAACTGAGTGACCAACAGCAATAACTTACTTAGGTTTTACTTAAGAAAAGAATTG
>NZ_BADX01000200.1:0-10555 GCF_000241365.1 Pseudoalteromonas sp. BSi20480
GAACCGACGACCTTCGGGTTATGAGCCCGACGAGCTACCAGGCTGCTCCATCCCGCGCCTGTATATTTAAAGTCTATCGACTACTTAATTTAATCTCTTAAGTTAGATTTTACAGTAACCTCACCCCATAAAGGAAATTGGTTGCGGGAGCCGGATTTGAACCGACGACCTTCGGGTTATGAGCCCGACGAGCTACCAGGCTGCTCCATCCCGCGCCTGTAATTTCTTTAAAACATTTTCGTAATATTTGCGAGCCTGCCTTGAAGAGAGCGCTACTATATAGGAATAAACTTATAATGCAAGGCTTTAACTACCTAAAACTGTTCAAGTGAACAAAAAGCAATCAAAACTCTATTCTATACTCGCTCTTTGGTGAGGAGTAATCATTTTTTGAAACTCCCAATCAGGGTGGCCCATTACAATAAAGTCTGGGTTTTCAGTGCTCTCGCGTTGGTTATAGGTTAAAGGGTTAAACTCTGCATCAGTAATGCAGCCGCCCGCTTCTTCTACAATAACTTGTGAAGCCCCTGTATCCCACTCACCCGTTGGGCCTATTCTTAAAAAGCAGTCCGCTTTACCCTCAGCAACAATACATGCTTTTAACGAGCACGAACCAACTGCAATAGTTGTAAATTGGCTATTTAAGTATTGACTCACCGACTCAATTTTCTGACGGCGACTTACCGCTAGTGTTAAACTTTCAGGCGGAGCTACGTATATTCGTGTGTCGCTCTTTTCTTCACGCTTAAAAGCACCATTTTTAGCACTCGCAAAGTAAGTAATACCTTTTGACGGCCAATGAATTACACCCAACACAGGGTGGTTATTTTCAATAAGCGCAATGTTTACCGCAAAATCACCACTTTCTAAAATAAATTCACCTGTGCCATCCATGGGATCAAGTAACCAATAACGCTGCCAATCTTGCCTATCGGCTAATGCAGGAATAGGTGTTTCTTCCGACATAATAGGAATATCGGGCGCAAGTGCCTTTAAGCCTGCAACAAGCACATCATTTGCAGCTAAATCGGCTTTAGTTACTGGTGTGTGGTCTGATTTTTCTTGTTGGCCAATATCATCTTTTTTGTATATAGCCATAATGGCATCGCCTGCACGTTCGGCTAATTCAATACAAGGTTCTAATAATTTATTCATCGGCAGCTCCAGATGCTAAGTACTTATCTAATAATAGCAAAGCGGCAACACTTCGTGCTTCGGTAAAATCATCTTGCTCTAATAATGACTGCCATTGCGTTAATGGCCACTTAACAACAACTAAAGGCTCAGGCTCGTCGCCTAGAAGTGTTTGAGGATATAATTGCTTAGCAAATAAAATATGCATGGTGGCATTAAAATAACTAGGTGCCATGGTCACTGTTTTTAATGGTTTAAAAAAGTCTGCGCCAAAACCTACTTCTTCTTTAAGTTCTCTATTAGCAGCTTGCTCTGGTGTTTCGCCTGGGTCGATCAGTCCTTTAGGAAAGCCTAGCTGGTAGTCATTGGTACCCGCGCAATACTCACGCACTAGCAGCATTTCGTTATCAGCCGTTATAGGCACAATCATTACAGCGCCTCTGCCACCACCTCGAATACGTTCATACTGACGCTCTTCGTCATTCGAAAATTTTAGCTCTAAAGATTCCACAGTAAATAGGCGACTTTTAGCGACAACATTATTACTTAGGATTTGAGGAGGTGTTGGATGCTTTTTCTGTGTCATTGGCGTTAATTTGCTATCATGGCAGTTGTGCTTAATCATAAACTTTTCACAGGGAAAAGCCCATGCTAAATTGGTCAAAAATCGATACCGTTTTACTTGATATGGACGGAACACTCCTCGATTTACATTATGACAGCCATTTTTGGTTAACTGTTCTTCCACAGCAACACGCCTTAGCGAAAAATATAAGCCTGAGCGAAGCAAAAGAAGATATTTTTAAACGCTACCAAGCTGTAAGCGGCCAAATTGAGTGGTATTGCTTAGATTATTGGGAAGATCAGCTTAAATTACCAATTATGGATTTAAAGCGAGAAACACAGCACCTTATAAGAGTTCGTGACGACGTACCCTATTTTTTAACGGAGCTAAAAAAAGCAGGAAAAGAGCTTATATTGCTTACCAACGCACATCCAGAAAACGTCATGATGAAATTTGAACACACCGCAATCGATAATTATTTAGATGGTGTAGTGTCGACTCATGAATATGGCGTAAGTAAAGAGCAGCAAAGTTTATGGCACCAAGTACAAAATGATTTAGGATTTAACAAAACACGTACTTTATTTGTTGATGACAGCGTAGCTGTATTAAATGCCGCAAAAGAATACGGCATTGGACACTTACTTGCGGTTGCCAACCCCGACAGTCAGCAACCACACAACGAAATAGCCGATTACTTAAATGTAACCGACTACCGCACTATTATTTAGCTTTTAGGGTAACGTGCCTCAAGGCCTTGATAGACTAATTTTGCGAAGTCTGCATGTTCGGTATCAAGGCTTTTAACTACTTCCACTAAGTGCTCGTTATCTTCTTGCCCGTTCCACACTTTAATGTAGCTACCGTCTTTATAACCATGGTCTTGGCGAAAAAAGTTTAAGGTATTTTTACCAACATAACCACGGTATAAATCGTCAATATCCATGCCCATTTGTGCCATACAACCGGCAAATGCTGATGCATTAAACGCTTTATCTGCAACAGCAGATGCCGCAAGTATTTCTAACGTTTGTTTAAAGTCATCAGCTTGCTGTACTTGGCTCAACTCACTTTCTAATTGCTTTGCTAAGTCTTGATAGCTTGTTTTTCCGTCAATACGTAGCGATAAACCAAAGTGAAAAATATCAACCAATTCTAAAATAACTTGCTCGGTATCGGGTGTTTGTTTTTTCCACCACTTCCAGCCATGATGATCTAGCATTTCGGCACACTCAACCCAAATAGCGCGATACCATTCAAACCCTTGTGTAAACCATTGTTCATGCACTTTTGTATTCATGGCGTTTTGCATTTCTAGCATGACTACTAGCTTATTTAAATTGGCAGACATATCAATTCCTGTCGTTTTTTAGTTGTTTTAATAATACAGAGAAAGCGCTGTTTTTGCATTTGCTATGTCTGTTTTAATTATTTTTATCGATTACTGGTAAACTCAGCCCACGACTCGATTAAATCAATAAAGTCTTCAAAACCACAACCACTGCTTAAGTCGTTCTCTTCAAGCATTAAATCATCATCTTGATAGGCAATTAAGTCTTCGCTGTCTTGGTGCAGAGCATGAGCCTCAAATAAGGCCTCATCTTTAGATAAAATTAAATCTATTTCTTGGCCTTTTAGAGTGACTGGCTCAAAACTCGTTTTGACAGACACAATAAGTGCTTGCACCATAGCGACTTTGCCTTTGCCAATTTCTTCGTTTAACCAACGACCTATTATTGCGTGTTCGCTGCTTATTTTAATTCGTAAACCACTAATAGGGTCACGTATAAATTGATATTCCATAGCTATTACTTATTAAACGTTAATAACGCGATTATACCCGTAAATTAGCTGTAACGCCGACCCTAAAAAACAAAATAGCGCCATTGGGCGCTATTTTTGTAAAACGTTTAAATACCTAACTTCGCGAGCGGTATCGTGCCGCATCTATTATCGACCATAAGTAAATAATAGGTACTAATACAAAACCAACGAGTACGTAAATAAGTGCGTAACTTATAACAATAGCTAGCGCAAAAAATATAGCCGCTAAAATACGCCCTTGTACTAGTTGCCCTAAACCAGGAAAAAATATATTACACAACGCAGCAATTACATTACCGCCAGACCCTTGATCAGCCATACTCACCTCTGTAGTTAATTAATTTTAAATTTTAGTTATCTACTTACTATCACACTTTATGCCAATTTATTAAAGCTTAAAAATCAGTTAGTTAAATTACGACTCACTAATTGCTTTAGTATTTTTTACTAAATATAGGTCAATTTGATTATTTTTATTATTAATCTTAGTCACTTATCCATGCCAAAAACTATCCAGCTGATTGGTTTTAGAGGCTATTTTTATAATAGCTGTTCATAAAAACAGTATTTTATTTAGCCTTACAAAAACACCTGTTATACTGCCCTCAATATTGATTAAAAAGGCGTAACGATGGACGTTTCAGAATTACTCGACGGCTTAAATGACAAACAACGCGATGCCGTTGCAGCCCCATTACAAAACATGCTGGTATTGGCCGGTGCTGGGTCTGGTAAAACACGAGTGTTAGTTCATCGTATCGCGTGGCTTATGCAAGTTGAACAAGCATCAGCTTATAGTATTTTTGCGGTAACTTTTACCAATAAAGCAGCTAAAGAAATGCGTACCCGCGTTGAAGAAACCTTAAAAGCACCGGTTGGCGGGATGTGGATTGGTACTTTCCATGGTTTATCACACCGTATTTTACGCGCTCATCACCGTGAAGCTAACTTACCAGAAGCCTTTCAAATTTTAGACTCTGATGACCAACTTCGTATGATCAAGCGCTTATTAAAATCAATGAATATTGATGATAAAAAGTGGCCTGCAAAACAGTTTGGTTGGTACATAAGCGCTAAAAAAGACGAAGCACTTCGCCCTAAAGATATTCAAGCGTATGATATAAACGAGCAAATGATGCTGCGTGTATATGCCGCCTACCAGGAAGCGTGTGACAGGGCTGGTTTGGTCGATTTTGCTGAAATACTGCTACGCAGCTATGAAGTATTAAAAAATAACCCGACGTTACTTCGCCACTACCAACAGCGCTTTGCCCACATGCTAGTAGACGAGTTTCAAGATACTAATACCATTCAGTACGCATGGTTAAAGTTACTTGCAGGCGACACAAGCAGCATAATGATTGTTGGCGACGATGACCAAAGTATTTACGGCTGGCGCGGAGCTAAAATAGAAAATATAAAACGCTTTTTAACTGACTTTGATGCCGAAACTATTCGCCTTGAACAAAACTACCGTTCAACCGCAACTATTCTTAAAGCATCTAATGCGCTTATAAAAAATAACTCCGAGCGTATGGGTAAAAGCTTATGGACCGATGGTAACGAAGGCGAGCCTATATCAATTTATGCCGCCTTTAACGAATTAGACGAAGCCCGCTTTGTGAGTAGCAAATTACGTAGCTGGTTAAATGCTGGTAACGCGTTGCAAGACGCCGCTATTTTATACCGTAGTAACGCGCAATCTCGTGTACTCGAGGAAGCCATGCTACAAGAAGGCTTAAAATATCGCATTTACGGTGGTATGCGATTCTTCGAACGTCAAGAAATTAAAGATGCGCTATCGTACTTACGCTTAGTAGGTAATCGCCAAGACGATGCCGCATTTGAGCGTGTAATTAATACTCCTGCTCGCGGTATTGGCGATAAAACATTAAGTCACATACGTGATTGCGCTCGTGCTGAGTCACTTCCGCTTTGGTACGCAGCTAAAGCTATTGTTGAACAACAGCACTTATCAGGCCGAGCAGCTGGCGCTGTAACAAAGTTTGTAGAACTTGTTGAGCACATTGAAGAAAAAATTAGCGATCTCACCCTACAAGAACAAGCTAAATACACAATTCAAACCTCTGGCCTTATGGCTATGTACCAAGCTGAAAAAGGCGAAAAAGGCCGTGCCCGCGTAGAAAACTTAGAAGAGCTTATAAGTGCCTGCGATCAGTACGAACTCCCTGAAGAAGAAGAGTTTAGCTCACCACTACAAGGCTTTTTAGCCTATACCTCGCTTGAATCTGGTGAAGGCCAAGCCGATGAGCACGAAGACGCGGTACAAATGATGACGCTTCACTCAGCTAAAGGCTTAGAATTCCCGCTTGTGTTTATGGTGGGCGTTGAAGAAGGCATGTTCCCTTCGCAGCAAAGTAATGAAGAGTCTGGCCGCTTAGAAGAAGAACGCCGCCTTTGTTATGTAGGCATGACCCGTGCAATGGATAAACTATACATTAGCCATGCCGAAAGCCGCCGCCTTTATGGACAAGAGAAGTACCATAGTCCTTCACGTTTTTTACGCGAAATCCCTGAAGACTGCGTTGAAGAAATTCGTATTAAAACACAAGTTTCGCGACCACCGGCAGCCGGTCGCTTTAGTGCATCAGTAAGCCATGCCGCCTTTGAAGACAGCGGCTTTAACTTAGGTCAACGTGTACTGCATGCTAAGTTTGGTATTGGTACGGTACTTAACTATGAAGGTAGCGGTGCACAGTCGCGTGTACAGGTAAACTTTGACGACCTTGGCAGTAAATGGCTAGTAACGGCTTATGCACGATTACAAGCTGTATAAAGCTCACATAAACACGTTAGAAAAAACACTAGTTGGCGCTCATCATCGCCAACTGGTGCTTATTACTGGCAGTACTGTTTGGTGCTACGAGCTGTTAGGCGAATTACTTCAAACTGAAAACACACTCGTCGTTTCTAAAAATACCAGACTAAATAACGCGCAGTGGCCTAATCGTACTCATCAAATTTTAGGGCAAGAATATTCACACGCCGTATACGATGGCTTTAGTGGCTTGCACCCTGATAAATTAGCAGCTATTGCAGGTACGGTAAAAGCAGGCGGTATTTTATATTTACTGCTACCAGAGCTAAGCGAACTTTCAACTTGGCCAGATCCTGCCTTAAGCACAGTGCAGTCTCACGGGCATAAAGTAAGCTATAGCTTTTTTAATGAACGCATTGCCCGCGTTGTACAATCGTTAACCGCTTATCACTTTAGTGAATTACATGGCTGTACAGGTAATCTCAGCAGAGAAAGCTCTGCCAATAAAATAGATTTTGAACCGCAACAGCATTGTGTAGAAAATATAATTAAAGTGGCTCATGGTCGCGCCAATCGCCCTTTACTCATTAATGCCGACAGAGGTCGTGGTAAATCAGCAGCGCTTGGACTTGCTGCCGCCAAGCTTATCGATAAAAAAATACTACTTTGCAGTACACAATTTAAAGCCACTCATAGCAGCTTTAAACATTTAAGTAATGAGTTAAACATACCCTTCGATGGTAAAAGTAAGCAACTTGCTAATTTGCAGTATATTGCTCCAGATTCATTATTAGACTCGTTGCCAGAGTGTGATTTATTACTTGTTGACGAGGCGGCTGCTATTCCAGTTCCTCTGTTATTAAAAATGCTAAAACAGTATCCGCGCATTGTATTTGCAAGTACTTTAGTAGGTTATGAGGGTAATGGTAGAGGCTATACAATTAGGTTTAGTCAGTACATTAAAGCAAAGTATAAAGTCGCTAATATTATCACACTTGATGAACCGTTAAGGTTTGCAAAAGCCGACCCGCTAGAGCGCCATATACGCACTTTGCTCGCACTCGAAGCACAGTACGAAGAAATACAAAGCAATGGCTTAAATAACCTAGTCCACAGTGAAATTACTCAGCAACAACTCACAAATGACGAGCTGTTACTTGAGCAGGTTATTGCATTACTTGCCTTAGCACATTACCAAAGTAGCGTTAACGATTTACGCCAACTACTTGATGCACCCTCACAACGATTGTTCATAACCCAAACACATAATCACCTAGTGGGGGTGTGTTTAGTTACAATAGAAGGCGGGTTACCCCTCGAGCTAACTGAGCAGGTGCTTAAAGGTGAACGCCGCCCACAAGGGCACCTAATGGCACAAACTCTCTCGCAGCTAAGCAGTGATCCCCAGTGCCTTACCCAACTCTCTGCTCGAGTAGTAAGAATTGCTGTTGCCCCTAATCTTCACAGTCAAGGAGTAGGTAAAGCCCTACTGAGTTTTTGCGAATCAAGAGTAAGTAATGAGTGCTATTGGTTTGGTGCTAGTTTTGGCGCTACGGCTGAGCTATTAAAATTTTGGCAAAGCCAAGGGTTTAGCACTATAAAGCTGGGTTATCAAAAAGATAAAAGCACTGGCGAGCATTCAGCACTCGTTGTGAAATGTTTAAACAACAATACGGGTACACTGAAACGATTAAAAGCTGAATTTCAAACCGATATATTTTATGCTTTACTCACACACTTTAAACACCTTGATTGGCAGCTTGTAAATGTACTTATTTCCTCGTTTACAGATAGACCTATCAGTTCAGACATCAAAAAACGTTTAATACGACAACTTAATAATCACTTTTCTCGATTTAGTATTACAGCTACTATTTGGCAAGTTGTAACTCTGGCACCCTCTGTTGTTAATTGTTTAACGCAAAGTGATAAGCAACTATTAATTAGCTTAATTTTGCAAAATGAAAGCGATACAAACGTCATTGAGCAATTAAATATACAAGGCAAAAAAGAGCTTGAAACATGCTTTAAACAAGCAGTGTTAAAACTAGCTAAAGCCATTAAATAACCCACCCCCTTAATACAATGATTAATTACCACAGTTACTTAAGCTATTTGGTAGATTTGTTCTATTCTTAATACATTAATGGGTAAATTAAGATAAAGGCATGGAATTAATAAACTTTAAAGTGGGCTGCAAAACCATTTCACTGAAAATACTTGATATCTTATTAACCGAGCGCTTTGATAATAATCTCACAACACTACCAAACAACAACAAAAGCTTTATTGGTGTTAAAGATTATATGGATATCCCTACGCCAGTTTTCGATTTAGGAATTATCTTAAATAATATATCAACAGAGCAAAGCAACAAACATATTTTAAAACAGCTAAGATCCTGGCAAGACAAACAAACCAAATGGTTTAATACACTCGAAACAAACCTCTTAAATCAATCAGAAAAATTAGTTATTAATGAAACTGAGCTTCAAGACTTTATTGTTTTTTTTCAGGAGTTCAATACAGACAACCCTGATTTAAAGCTTACTATGTCACGCTTTAATGAGCCTTTTGAATTATTACTAGAACAAGCTAAACAAGCCGTAACTGCTCACAGGCAAGGTGAACATAAACAGGTAAGCTATTTACTTAGTAAGATAAAACGTAGCAGTCTTGCTCAGTTAGAGAGACTGTTTGAATCAGCACAAGAGCAAATAACTTTGGATTACAAACCAATTATTGTATTCACAACGAAAGACGGTATAAACCCTCATGTGGGGTTGCTGGTCGATAAAGTAGAAGACAGCCTAGATTATAAAAAAGAAGATATAAAACCATTAGATAAGCTAACTGATATAGGCTTTGATATAGATCCACAAACTAAAGGTATGATGCGAGGGTTAATAAAAATGGCAGAAAATCATAGTGTGCTTATCGATCCGAGTTCCATATTTAAGCCGACTGAACTACAGGTAGAAACTGAAAATACGGAAGCGTATGGCTTATTTTAGACACAAAAAAGCCGAGATAGCCTCGGCTTTTTAATAAAGCTTTTTATGCTATACGGTTGTTATAATGTCTTCTACTGCTAAACGTGCCTTTGGCAAACCATGGTTCCAGTCTTCGTCGGTATTAGGGTAACCCATTGCTAGTGCAACTTCACAAATATGACCGTCAAGTTCAGCATTAAACTTCTCACTAATTAGCTCTGGGTCAACGCCTTCCATTGGAGTCGACGCTATGTTCAATCGCGCTAATGTATGCAGCACATTACCAAGTGCTAAGTAAACCTGCGCTTTAGTCCAACTACCGTTGTAACCTTTCTCATCTGTGTTCATTTCAGCGAACGCATATGCACCCATAAAGTTATCGCGCATATCTGCTGGTAAATGGCCAGAACTGACTTCTACATCGACACGCTTAGAAAATTTTTCTTTCGTAAACTTAGGATCATAAGCGAGTAATAATGTATGTGATGCTTCTTTAGCATGATGCTGATTAAACTGATGGTTGTTAGCAAATGTATCGTGTAAGCGTTGTTTACCTTCTTCACTTTCAACCAAAATAAACTTCCAAGGTTGAGAGTTAATTGAAGAAGCTGACAGGCGAATAGCCTCTTTAATTACTTCAATATCTTCATCAGAAATACGTTTTGATGAATCATATTGCTTAGCAGTATAACGATTGTGTAAATCTTTGATAATTTGATGAGCCATGTTTTTCTCCAAAACTTATACTAAGTAAATATTTTATGAAGTTAGTTTAATTGGAAAGGATCATTTTGATAATAGTGAATACAGTTAAAAGACTATATAGAAAATATTGATAATTAAAATAGCCTAGGCGACCATTCAATTATTATGTAAGCATGTACTAAAAGTTCGGTATAGTTTGGCCATTTACTAAATCCCAGACAGTAAAAAAACCCTTCACATTGATTTAACGGGTTTCTCTTATTTGAAATCGGTGCGCTACTAATAACCAAAGCACTATTCACAAAGAGGCGCTACGCTTTAGAGAGGGGAATACTGAATATCACTTTTCTCCAGACGTAAAAAAGCCCGACTATCGCTAGTCGGGCTTTCTACAATTTGAAGCCTGGTAATGTCCTACTTTCACATAGCAAATGCTACACTATCATCGGCGCTGTTTCGTTTCACTACTGAGTTCGGCATGGAATCAGGTGGGTCCAAAACGCTATTGTCACCAAGCAAATTTGGGCGTTAATCCGTATTTCTACGTACTAACTG
>NZ_BADX01000199.1:0-108 GCF_000241365.1 Pseudoalteromonas sp. BSi20480
AAAATCCGGCTCCCGCAACCACTGAAATAAAAAGCACTATTAAAGTAACACGCTAAAAGCGTGTTTTTTATGCCTGAAAATTCAGTGAAATGGGTAGCTCGTCGGTCT
>NZ_BADX01000198.1:0-112 GCF_000241365.1 Pseudoalteromonas sp. BSi20480
GCTTAAAGAAGAGCCAGAGATTGAAGAAGAGCCAGAGATTGAAGAAGAGCCAGAGCTTGCAGAAGAGCCAGAGCTTGAAGAAGAGCCAGAGCTTGAAGAAGAGCCAGAGCTT
>NZ_BADX01000197.1:0-281 GCF_000241365.1 Pseudoalteromonas sp. BSi20480
TGAATCGCCCCGAGTTCATCGGAGACCAGTTTGTTTAAGTCAGGCCACTTTACCTGACTCGTTTAAATTATCATAGTAGTCTGTTTCATATTGAGCTGGTGAAATATACCCAATTGAAGATAATAAGCGTTGATTATTAAACCAATTGACCCACTCTAACGTTGCGTATTCAACAGCATCAACATTCTTCCACGGGCCATTTCTGCGAATAATCTCTGTTTTAAATAATCCATTTATTGTTTCAGCCAATGCATTGTCATAAGAGTCACCCACACTGCCTA
>NZ_BADX01000196.1:0-116 GCF_000241365.1 Pseudoalteromonas sp. BSi20480
GCCGGACTTTAACTTATAGCAGCGCACTTGAGTGCCGCTCGAGTCCGTCATCACAAATTTTAGACATAAAAAAACCTCTGCTAAATCTAGCAGAGGTTATAAAAAGTGGTACCAGC
>NZ_BADX01000195.1:0-341 GCF_000241365.1 Pseudoalteromonas sp. BSi20480
TATGCAATTAAACGCCTAAACATTAGATGCCTTATTATTTGAAACATCATTTTTAAGTGCCAAAACTGCTACAAATATTAAACCTAATGGTGGAATAAATGACAATAAACAACCAATAAAGGTTGTTGTTTTAACATTTTGGGTTTTACGTTTACCGAGGTAATAGCTTAAACCACTTATTACAATAATTGATATTAAAATGAATTGACCGAGTATTGTTGCATTGATATTCATACGAAACTCCTTTTTGCATATAACGCCTCGTTAAGAGGCAAATAATATGTTGGCTAAAATAAGCGACGCAGGAGCAAAAGTCAACTGTTATTTGTCCTGCTTTAACG
>NZ_BADX01000194.1:0-276 GCF_000241365.1 Pseudoalteromonas sp. BSi20480
GGCAAGCAAACCACTTAGTGAGTCGAGTAAAACTTGAGTTTAGATTTTTATAAAATTTAAAATTAAGTGTTGACAAAAACACAGGAAAGCGTAAGATTCGCTTCCCTTGAGTCGCTAAGGCAACTCAAACGTTCTTTAACAATATAAAGCAATCATCTGTGTGGGCACTCGTACAGATTGAGTTCTAACAGCCAAGCTACTTAGGTAGTGAGGCAAACAAATTAGAGTCTCAATTGAAACTGAGTGACCAACAGAATAATTACTTAGGTAGTTATT
>NZ_BADX01000193.1:0-118 GCF_000241365.1 Pseudoalteromonas sp. BSi20480
TTTGCTTGGTGACAATAGCGTTTTGGACCCACCTGACTCCATGCCGAACTCAGTAGTGAAACGAAACAGCGCCGATGATAGTGTAGCATTTGCTATGTGAAAGTAGGACATTACCAGG
>NZ_BADX01000192.1:0-155 GCF_000241365.1 Pseudoalteromonas sp. BSi20480
TTTTTATCATGACATTCCTTGTTAATTTTTATTACAGAAAAAGGTACATGATTATTTGTTAATTAGCGACTAATTTGTTGTAACTATCTGTTTATTTTTTAGTTAGATTCAACACATTTTTAATTAATGAGCAAACATAAAAGTGCAAGCCATTA
>NZ_BADX01000191.1:0-145 GCF_000241365.1 Pseudoalteromonas sp. BSi20480
CAGCTCTCCATTAGCCAGCAAAGGTCGTCGGTTCAAATCCGGCTCCCGCAACCACTGAAATAAACGGATATAGTAAAGCAACACGCCTAAAGCGTGTTTTTTTATGCCTGAAAATTCAGTGAAATGGATAGCTCGTCGGTCTCAG
>NZ_BADX01000190.1:0-101 GCF_000241365.1 Pseudoalteromonas sp. BSi20480
TTTATTCTCTCCAACAGCCACATAATATTAAAATCTGCTTTTAGCAGTAAACGAATCTTTATTGTGTGTGAAGATGTTGTCAGTGTGAAAAGCAGTTCAAA
>NZ_BADX01000189.1:0-38351 GCF_000241365.1 Pseudoalteromonas sp. BSi20480
ATTCTAAATGAGAATTTTTTAACGCAGATAACGACACTTTTAGCCCCTAAAAATAATCAAGTATTATTGCGGATTGGTATAACATTATCTGATTACCAAATTTTTACGCGATCTTCTGGTTTGATATACATTTTGTCGCCTTCTTTTACATCAAACGCTTCGTAAAACTCTGGCATATTAGACAAAATACCAATTACACGATAATGGCTTGGTGAATGCGAGTCGGTCATTAAACGGTTACGTAATTCTTCATCGCGGTAGTTACGACGCCAAATTTGCGACCACCCCATAAAGAAGCGTTGATCGCCTGTGTAACCATCAATAACTGGCGCTTTATTATCACCTAATGATAGCTGATATGCCTTATACGCGACTGTTAACCCACCTAGGTCACCAATATTTTCGCCAAGCGTAAGCTCACCATTTACATTCGCATCGTCAAACGGTTTGTACTTGTTAAATTGCTCAACTAACGCACCTGAACGCTCTTCAAACTGTTTAAGGTCGCTTTCAGTCCACCAGTTACGTAAATTACCATCGCCGTCGTATTTAGAACCTTGGTCGTCAAAACCATGGCCTAGCTCGTGTCCAATTACCGCACCAATAGCACCATAGTTTACCGCATCATCCGCTTCTAAATTAAAGAATGGCGGTTGTAAAATAGCAGCAGGAAATACAATTTCATTGTTTACCGGATTGTAGTAAGCATTCACTGTTTGCGGTGTCATGTACCACTCTGAACGGTCAACAGGTTTGCCTAATTTGGCAATCATGTCTTTATACGCCCATTGGCTGTAACGGATGTAGTTACCTACCAGCTCGTCTGAATTAATTTCAAGCTCAGAGTAATCCTTCCACTTATCTGGGTAGCCAATTTTAGGAATAAATTTGTCTAGTTTTTCCTGTGCTGCAATTTTTGTTTCAGGTCCCATCCAATCAAGACCTTCAATTGCAACGCTGTAACCTTTAATTACGTTATCAACTAGCTCTTCCATACGTGCTTTAGCTTCAGGCGGAAAATTGTCTTTAACGTACACTTTACCTAAAATTTCACCTAACACACTGTTAGACGCATCTACGGCTTTTTTCCAAAGTGGTGCTTGCTCTTCTACCCCACGTAATGTCGTACTGTAAAAGTTAAATTTAAGGTCAACCAAATCATCATTTAATAGTTGCGCATAGCCACTCACAAAATGAAACTTAAGGTAGTTTTTCCAGGTTGCTAAGTCGGTGTTTTGATAAATACCACCTAGCGCTTCTAAAAAGCTTGGTTGGCGCACAATAATATCAGCGGTGTTTACACCTGCCTCTTTAAAAAACGTCGATAAATCAAGCTCTCCAGCAAGTTTATCAGCCTCTGCTAGGGTCATTTTATTGTATGACTTAGTTGCATCACGGCTTTGTACACGGCTCCACTGCGCATCAGCAATGGTTTTTTCAAAGGCAAGTACGCTTGCTGCTGCTTGTGCGGCCTCTTTGACACCCGCTTTAGCTAATACATCAGTTATGTATTGCTCATAAGAGGCGCGAATTTTAGTAAATTTCTCATCGTCTTTTAAGTAGTAATCGCGATCAGGTAAACCCAAGCCAGATTGAGATAAATACAAAGCATATTCGCTTGAATTTTTAGCATCGTTATTGATAAACCAACCAAACGGTAGAGTGCCGCCTTGCTGTTGAATAGACGCCATAAGGCTAATTAGATCAGACTTAGATTTTACACTATCAATACTATCTAGCGACGGTTGCAATGGTGTAACACCAAGCTCATTACGGGCGTTTTTATTCATATAGCTTTTATAAAACGCGCCAATTTTATACTCGTCGCTGCCTTTTTCAGCCGATTTATTGGCCGCTGCGTTTTCAAGCGCCGTTTTCATCGCTTTTTGCGACTCATCATATAATTGCGAAAAAGAACCATAGTTAGACTTGTCACCTGGAATTTCGGTTGTTGCTAACCAAGTGCCATTTACATGGTAGTAAAAGTCATCCTGCGGGCGAACTGAGCTGTCCATATTAGCCAATTCAATACCTAGCTCTAACGGTTTTTCTGCCGGTGCTGTTGCTGCTTGAGTGTCAGCTACTTGGGTTTCTTGTTGTTTTTCGCCGCAGCCCACTAAGCCAAGCGCAAGTGCAATACTTGCAGCGGCCATTGTTACTTTATTCATAATTAATCCATTTGTTAGTCAATTTTATAAATTGCTCATACCAACTCCATTAAGCTCTTTAACAAGATAGCAGTCAGCTTTTACTTAATGGAATGGGCATCAACTTACACTAATTATTGAGTGCAATAACGCTATAATAAACCTGATTTTGAGAACATTGAAATAGATTATGTAACAAAGTATTTTGAATGAGATAAACGTTCTAAATTGCCCTATCAATACCTTAATAAAACAGCCGGCAATTAACTCTTATTTTTACCGTGTAAAGCTAAACGTTGTAACTTCTCTTTTAATGAAGGTGGTGCTGAGTCGGCAATCGCATTTAAATAATCGGCTGTTTGTTCACTCATTTTACGTGAATTTGTGACGGCGGCTGATGCGGGTTTGTTAGCCGAACTTAATCGCTGAGTTGCCTGTGGATTAGCTGTGATTTTAATTTGCCCTAGTTCGGCCATCCCTGCCGCTCTAAAGTGCGAAAGCATATCCATTTTTAAATAATTAAGTCGAAGCGCTATCGGGGCCGATACCGCTTCAATCATTAAAGTACCATCGCGATAATTACTTACGCGGCACTTATCCCCTAATTTAGGGCCTAAAAAATCTTTAAGTAAAGTTTGCTGAGTATCAAGAGCTTGGCTTTTACCAGCGTAAGCCGACAGACGGTTGTTTAGGCCCGCCATAATATCGGTGAGTGGTTTTGGTGCGTATCTATCTTTAGCCATTAAATATCTCAACTCGTACTTATTTACACACTTAAATTTAGCACCATCAGAGTAAACTTAAGTGTGTCCATAATTAAGCCTAAATTAGGTATTAAGCACCCGCTATTTGCATTTGCTCGATTAGAACAGAGCCAGTTTGAATGCCGCCTCTGCGCTCAATATCACCACCGATAGCAGAAATACCTTTAAACATATCTTTTAAATTACCGGCAATCGTAATTTCACTTACTGGATATTGAATCTCTCCATTTTCAACCCAAAAACCACCAGCACCTCGAGAGTAATCACCTGTTACTGTGTTTACGCCTTGCCCCATAAGCTCGGTAACTAACAAGCCGGTACCCATTGTTTTTAATAATGCTTGTAAATCATTATGCGTTTGTTCTACTAACCAGTTGTGAATACCGCCGGCATGACCTGTCGGGGTCATATTCATTTTACGCGCGGCGTAACTTGCTAATAAGTAAGTTTGTAACTCACCACCTTGAATTATTTCACGATCAACCGTTTTAACACCTTCGCTATCAAACGGTGATGAAGCTAATCCTTTTAAAATATGCGGGCGTTCAGCAATATTTACACAATGACTAAATACTTGCGTACCTAAACTGTCGAGTAAAAAACTCGACTTACGATAAAGTGCGCCACCGCCAATTGCCGAAACCAAGTGACCAAACAATGAGTTTGCAATATCAGCCCTAAATACAACCGGGACTTTCATTGTTCCTAATTTTTGGCTGTTTAATTTAGCCAATGTTTCTGATGCGGCTTCAAGCCCAACCGCAGCTGCATCAGTTAGACCTGCTTGATCGCGGGCAACCGTGTATGCTGAGTCGCGTTGCATTTGTTCACCATCTTTACCAATTACCATGGTGCTGATGCTATGACGAGTGCGAGGAAAGCCAGCAATTAAACCATGGCTATTCCCATAAACACGAAGCCCTTGATGCGATGAAAAACTCGCGCCATCAGAATTTACAATACGTTCATCAGCATTTAATGCCGCTTGCTCAGCTGTATGGCAAAGCTCAATACCTTGCTCTGGGCTTACATCCCAAGGGTGGTATAAATCGAGATCTTGTGGGTTAAACTCAAGTAGCTCTTTATCGGCGACCCCATTGAAAGGATCGTCTGATGTGAACTTTGCAATATCAATGGCTTTTTCTACTACTGTGCGCAATGTTTTAGGGTTTAAATCAGCCGTTGAGGCAGACCCTTTATTATTGCCAACATAAACACTAATCCCCAGGCCACCATCTTGGTTAAACTCAATGGTTTCTACTTCACCCATTCGTGTACTCACCGATAAACCCGACGTGCTAGACATTGCAGCTTCAGCTGCTGTAGCACCTAATTTTTTAGCATGTTCGAGTACTTCGGCTACCGCATCTTTAACCTGCGATATTTGAGAATAAATTGGATCGTTTTGTTGGCTTTTCATAAATTAAGTCCTGAGCCTTAGAGGCATAATGCACGCATTTCTTATAGTTAAATGCTAACACACTCACTGCACCACATCAGCTAATATTAATCACTAAAAGAATGGCGTATAATGTCACCAGTTATTTTTATTTAAGAGCACCCCATGGCGAAGAAAAAAGGCAAGCCTGTTGAAATTGAAGAAGAAATTGAATACGTATCAAGAACAGAGCTTAAGCGCGAAGCACAAGAATTTCATCAGTTAGGTTCTGAAATTGCCAAAATGGGTAAAAAGCAGCGTGAGCGCCTACCATTAAATGACGATTTAAAAGAAGCGATGGTTGTTGCTGATAAAATTAGTAACAAAAGTGATGCATACCGTCGTCACTTAAATTACATTGCAAAAACGCTTCGCACAGTAGAAAACATTGAAGATATTAAAGCTATTATCGATGTAATGCTTAATAAAAATAACCAAGCTGAAGTATTGGTTAAAAAAATAGAGCAACTGCGCTCAGACCTAATAGAACAAGGTGATAGCCTTATAAACGAGACTATTGAGCAGTTCCCATCCCTTGATCGTCAAAAAATGCGTCAATTAGTGCGTAATGCAGCAAAAGAAGTCAAAGCCGAAAAGCCAGGTAAAGGCTATAAAGAGCTTTTTCAGTATTTAAAAGATGCGCATACCGTCACGTATTAACGCGTAATACGTTGTGATAAAAAGGTGCTTCTGCACCTTTTTTGTTATAGATCAACATATCTCCTTAGTTACTTTTTTATAATCACGGCTCTAGTTAAAACTTAGGTGCGCGTGATGATAAAACTTCCTCAATGGGACCAAGCTCTCATTAATAAATACAATGTGTCTGGTCCAAGGTATACATCCTACCCTACCGCATTATCTTTGAATGAGGGATACGATAAACACGATTTAATCAGCGCGGTAGAATCATCTCAATCTCGTGCGCTTTCTCTATATGTTCATATCCCATTTTGCAGTCAGCTTTGCTACTACTGTGGTTGTAATAAAATAATCACTCGCCACCAATCTAAAGCCGATACATATATAGACTTTTTAGCAAAAGAAATTGCCGCACAAGCACCTTTGTTTAAACACTACAGCGTTGAGCAACTGCATTTAGGTGGAGGCACTCCTACCTTTTTAACCCCTCAACAAATGAAACGCTTAATTACCCTGCTTGAACAGCACTTTAATTTTACCAGCACAACAGAGCGCGGTATTGAAGTTGACCCACGATCGCTTGCTGAAAATATGTTGGTTGATTTAAGAATGCTTGGTTTTAACCGAGTGTCGTTTGGGATTCAAGACTTTAATGACGACGTGCAACTTGCAGTTAATCGCCCTCAACATGCCGATACCGTTAAGCAGTTAATTACTCAGGCACGTGAGTTGGGCTTCAAATCAATTAACGCCGATATGATTTACGGGCTTCCACTGCAAACCCCCGAAAGCTTTAAACAAACAATAGAGCAACTCATTGAGCTTAGCCCCGATCGTGTTTCGGTATTTAACTACGCTCACTTACCAGAGCGATTTGCCGCACAACGCAAAATAAAAGAGCACGACTTACCAAACGCTCACGACAAGTTAACCATGTTTAAAAATACCTTAGAGCAAATGACACAAGCAGGTTATCAGTTTATTGGTATGGATCACTTCGCGAAAGCAGACAACGAGCTGGCTATCGCACAAAATGAAGGTAAATTGCATCGAAACTTTCAAGGTTATACAACGCATGGTAATTGTGATTTATTAGGGCTGGGTGCATCATCTATTTCACAAATTGGCACTGCTATTTTACAAAATAAAAAAGAGCTAAAGCATTACTACCATAGCATTGAAACGCAAAGCGGCTGCGCACTTAGTAAAGGTATGCATTTAACCCATGATGATGTTATTCGAGCGGATGCTATTAAGCAGCTTATTTGTCAGTTTGAACTAAACATAGACGAGTTTGCTAAAAAGTATCATATTGAATTTGATACCTACTTTGCGGAGGCATTGGTTTCTCTTAAACCACTTATAGACGATAACATGGTGATTATTGAAAACAATCACGTCAGTGTCACATCACGGGGTAACTTATTCATTCGTATAATTTGTATGTGTTTTGATGCCCACTTACAAAATAAAATCAACGCAACGCGTTTTTCTCGAGTCATTTAACCCCCTAATTAAATATTATTTGGGCACAAAAAAGCATACCTAGGTATGCTTTTTTAATGTTATGTACGAGATTTAGTTAAAAACTACGTTTTCACTACCTGGAGCAGCTTTGAACTCAGAAATAATTTTAACGCAATCGGCCTTAATCTCATCACTGTAGCTTTCTTCTGCGCGCCAACGCGCCGTGTCTTGCTTAAATATTTCTTTTTTAGAATATTTTTTGCGGGCATCGTGTGTCGGCATTTCTTTTACCACTTGGTACATCTTATAAATGCCAGGGTACTGTATGGTTAAATCTCGCTCGTCTTCAAAGCCATATTGCGACATAAGCACCCACACGCGCAAACATCCCTCTGAAAACTCACATTGTTCTTCTTTCATTGCGCGCGCAATTAGATGAATACTGTCGGCGAGCTTAGCATTTCGCTTTAAACGAGATGCTGCAAGCTTTTGCTTTTGCTCTGCTTGCTTTTTAGCTATTAACTTTTTTTGTGCACTTAACTTGTACAACAACTGACCCGCATAAAATGCCAAACCAGCTATAATAATAGCCCCTAAACACAAGGCAACGATCACAGCAGTACTCATTGATTACCCTTAATTACTTATCTTCGTCTTCATCATCGTCTAGCCATTCACTGGCAAGATCGTTTGATAAATACTGGTCAAAGTCTGAATTACTCTCTTCGCCAAAGTCATCTTCATCATCAAACTCGTCTTCATCCTCAAGGCCTAATAATTTGCATAGAACCTGATGGCGAGCAATTCGACTATTAAAGTACTTAGCATCTTTACCAGTCAGCATCTCACCGCCTTCATGACGCTCAACCAACTTAAGTAAGCGTACATCATTTTCAAGCTCTTCAAGCTCTTGCTCTGGTGTAAGCTCTGGCTGAACTACTTTTTTAAGTTCAACCACTGGTTTTAAGTTACGTTTCATTTCTACTTTTGGTTCAGCAGCAACAGGCACTAAAGACACCGGCTTTTTACTACCAATACGTTTATCTCTCGAACCTGAATGCGATGTTTGGTTTTGTTCTTCAACCAAATCTGGCGCATTACGAGAACCAGGCTTAGCACCTTTGGTTTTTTTAACACGCTGCTCTTTTAACGCACGCATTTCTTTAAGCTTATCTTGGCTTAAGCGAACAGGTCCATTTGATGGGATTTTGCGTGACTTTTTCTTTCTACTCATATCTTGATCATCTCACTTAAGAGGTTTTGAGCGAGGCGTATATTAATAGGCATCGCAATGCTGGCATAGCCAGAAGAATTCAGTTTGCGCTTTAGAGGTTGGGCTTCTCTTTAACATGACGCACTAGCATATTGCTAAACGGTGGGTATTGTAACAGGACAAATAAAAAGGCGGTAGAGAAAACATCTCTACCGCCTACTAATCTGAGCGCCATAAAATGGACACTTCTCCCTTCGACTTTTTAGTCTTTGTTATTTTTATTATTATCAGTCCGTATTGTTATTATTTTTACGTTCCTTGTTTCATTCCATTTTGTTTTTATTATTAAACTTCCATGAGTTATTTTATTATTTTCGGTCATCCTGACTCTTTTGTAGTATTTCCTTTAGTAGCACAATCTTTGTGCTATGTAGTCGTGCCGCGCTACTTTCCTTATAGCTGTTTCCATTTTTTTATTGTTTTTTGCGACAGCTGTTAATTTACTCGTTAATAATTTTGTTACAACTGGTTTATATCTTTTTTCTTACATTACAGCCATACATAAATAAAAGCCTATTTAAATAACAACAACTTAACAAATAAAAGACATTTAAAATAAGACTTTTACCATACATCCGTATGGTCAATGTCTCACAAAGTGAAAGACGATATCGCGAATTTCAGACACAAAAAAAGCAACCGAGGCTGCTTTTTTTTCATATTACACTGTAGTTGGTATCTAAATTTAGATAAATACGACTTTAGTGTAAACCGCCTAAGTACTTAGAAAGCACTTCAATGTCTTTGTCTGTTAGCTTTTTAGCGATGTCACCCATCATACCGTTTAGGTCATTATGGCGTGTACCATTACGAAACTTTTCAAGCTGAGACTTTATGTACTCTGGGTGCTGAAAAGACACTTTTGGAAACTTAGCTAACGATGAGCCGTTACCACGAGGACCATGACACGAAGCACATGAAGGAATTCCTCGCTCTGCATCACCCGCTTTATAGAGCATAGCGCCAACTTCAACGACGTCTTTAGGTGTTGAACCCTCTGACATGTTTAGTGACGAAAAGTAAGCTGCCAGATCTTTCATGTCTTGTTCGCTTAGTGGCATTGCCATTGCGCTCATTACAGGATCCATACGGCCTTCTTTCCCGCCTGATGTCATACCTAGTTTCAAATCCTGAAGTTGCTTTAGGATATAATCTGGGTGTTGGCCTGCAATTTTAGGGTAAATAGTAATCGGTGCATTACCGTCTGGGCCGTGACATGCCGCACACGTTGCTGATTTTTGTTTACCTGCGTTTACATCGCCATCAAATGCTGTTGCGTTGCTTGCTGACAACGCACCAAGCAATATTGTTAAAGATAGTGCTATTTTTTTCATGGTGAATTCTCTGTTCCCGACCCTGTATCATCTACAATCATGATGTTGCAATACATATATTCTACACGATAATAAATTCTCTGGCACGTTTTCTACACATATTAAGCTTATAATTTACAGGGTTTTGACTAAGGTGAAGCTTTAATATGCTTTAAATGTACCACAGACACTGATTTAAGGTATTTAAATACGCTTTTTAATACATCTTTTATAGTATAAAATACGTGCCCTAAGTAAATTTGGTTTACTTAACGTTATTTTTAAAGTTTTAGGAGAGCCTGTGCTCAAATCTCGTATCAAATATAATACCGCGTCTTTCGTTACAAGCGCTCCAGACATTACTAAATTACCTGCTGATACGGGAATTGAAGTTGCGTTTGCGGGTCGTTCTAATGCTGGTAAATCAAGTGCGCTAAATGCATTAACCGATCAAAAATTAGCACGTACGAGTAAAACCCCTGGGCGAACTCAGTTAATTAATACGTTTGAGTTAGCTGATGTTGATAACATGCGCCTCATAGATCTACCAGGCTACGGTTTTGCCAAAGTACCAATTGAAATGAAGAAGAAATGGCAAAAGTCATTAGGTGAATATCTTCAAAAACGCCAAAGCTTAAAAGGAATAGTTGTTTTAATGGATATTCGTCATCCGTTAAAAGATTTAGACCGCGACTTAATTAATTGGGCGATTGGAAGCGAGATTCCAGTATTGGCCCTGCTAACAAAAGCTGATAAATTAAAGCAAGGTGCAAGAAAGGCACAAGTACTACAAGTTCGCCGCGAACTAAGCGAGCTGGACGGTGATATTACTGTCCATGCATTTTCATCTTTAAAAGGCACTGGATTACCAGAAGTAGCTAAAAAACTAGACGAATGGTATTTAGGCCCCGTTATCGCGGTACCACCTGTAGAAAAAGTAGCTGACGAAAGCAGTTCAGACACAAACACTGCAAGCTAACTTAAGTAAAACACCTCACCTGCAGATTGAATAAAATAGCCGAGCTCATCAGACTCGGCTTTTTCTGCCCACTGATAAAACACACTTCTTGCTATACGTGCACTACAACCAAAAGGTAATATTAAATAAGGTACTTTAGCGCCCTTATAATTTTTTACCCGTAAGGGCTGTTGCTGGCAAACAATCCACTGCCTGGCTAAATTATCAATACAACACAAAGCCTCGCCTTCATTAGTTTGCTTTAAAAACCAATCAACAATAATAAACGGCGCATCTTCTACTGTAATCGTTACTTTTTCGATAGGTGTTTTTAAATAAAAATGTGCACCCTCTTTGCACAATACAGAAGCAAACAATTTGACCATAGGTAGTCTTGTTATTTTACTACCATCGTAAAACCATTCCCCTTGGTCGTTAATAACGATTGGCAACTCACCACAATGAGAGGGTTGCCAACTATCAAAGGGCTTACTCGGCTCACTTAACTGTTTACTGAGCTCATTAAGCGAAATCACTGTTTATTAAGCGTTAATGCAAATGAAACTGGGATAGCCGTTGCAATCGAAGGCAAACCAGCAAGCTCTTGTAACTGTTTAACTCCCTCTGTCACACCAAAGTCGCCACTATTTATGATGACTGGCGAAAATGAAGCAAGCGTCAAATCACCACTTTTATTGCTATTTACCAGCACATCAATTGAAAGCGATTTTTTGTTACCATGAAAATCAAGCTCTGCGCTAATACCTTTTAATACGTAACTACCCGGTTTTTTAATTATTACTAACGACTGCTTCAAATTAGCTGTTAGCACGGCTTTTGGGAATGTATTTACTTCAAACAAAAGGCTTGTAAGCCTTTGATTACGAATAGGTATATACGTTTCTACTGATGCTAAATTTATATAAACATTAAACTTACCTTTATCGTTAAGCTTACCTTCGATTGCAGTGAAGTGATGGGCTTCTGCAATTGTGTCTTTCTTTATAGAAACAAAACTTACCTGGCTTTTATCGTTGTCTAGCAGCCAATTAGCAAAGGCAAAATTAGACATAAATAAACTTGATAACGAAAGGCCTGTAATCACTAACGCTTTAAACATAACGCACTCCTTTAAACACATAGATGAAGGTAAAACCTCATTGAATACTATCATTTAGAAATAGCTTAAACCATACTAAAATATGAGATTGTAATATCGTAACTAATACTGGCTATAATTACGGGATTTAAACGTAAAGATGATCACAATAGAAGT
This sequence comes from Pseudoalteromonas sp. BSi20480, assembly GCF_000241365.1. NCBI lineage: Bacteria > Pseudomonadati > Pseudomonadota > Gammaproteobacteria > Alteromonadales > Pseudoalteromonadaceae > Pseudoalteromonas > Pseudoalteromonas sp. BSi20480. The sequence continues at coordinate 11,279 of NZ_BADX01000189.1, forward strand.
AATAATTAGGTCGAGAATACTGAAAAGTGCGGAATAAAAAACGGCCTAATAAAAGGTTATTAGGCCGATATAGCAAACTGGGGAGTCGCTAACAATTTGTTGCATCTTTACAGACGCATCATCAACAGGATGTCCTACAGAGTAGGACGGGCGGGACTTTAACAAAAGCGCGCATAAAAATACAATCATATTCTGCATTAATAGTTAGAATTGACGAACATGTAACCATTTGGCATAAATAATTACCTATTTTAACCAATTATTAACTAAATTCTGTTTATATAAAATTGACCGGTAAGGTACTACTATTTTTAATACACATAAAAAAAGCGCCTATTGGCGCTTTTATTATTTATAAAGTTTAGTGGGCTTGTTCCCAGTTTTCACCTTCGTCAGCCTCTACTATTAAAGGTACATCGAGTGAAGCAGCTTGTGACATTAACTCGCAAATTTGTTTTGTGTAAGCCTCCGCACAATCAGTTTTAATCTCAAATACTAATTCATCGTGCACTTGCATAAGCAGCTTCACGGTATTTGGAGCTTGTTCGTACACCCACTGATTAACACTTAACATAGCCTTTTTAATTATATCAGCAGCAGTGCCTTGCATAGGCGCATTTATAGCAGCACGCTCCGCGCCTTTACGACGGGCTCCGTTACGGGCATTTATTTCAGGTAAATGCAATCTGCGTCCAAATATTGTTTCAACATATCCATTTTCTGCTGCTTTTTCGCGTGTTGTTTCCATGTACTCTAATACGCCTGGAAAACGTTCAAAATATTTATCAATATAATGTTGAGCTTCATGGCGTGGTACATCTAACTGGCGTGCTAAGCCAAAAGCCGACATACCATAAATAAGACCAAAGTTTACGGCTTTTGCTTTACGGCGCATGTCTGTTGTTACGTCATCTAAATCAACACCAAACACCTCGGCCGCGGTCGCACTATGAACATCTAAACCGTTTGCAAAAGCATTAAGCAAACCTTTATCTTGTGAAAGATGCGCCATTATGCGTAATTCAATTTGGCTGTAATCGGCTGCCACTATTTTATAACCATCGGCAGCAATGAAGGCTTCTCGAATACGACGACCCTCTTCTGAGCGAATAGGAATATTTTGCAGGTTAGGATCGGTAGAACTTAAACGCCCTGTCGCTGTTACAGCTTGATGATATGACGTGTGTACACGCTGTGTTTTTTCATTAACCATAAGCGGTAGTTTATCGGTATATGTTGATTTAAGTTTTGATAAACCACGGTGTTCAATAATAACCTTAGGTAACGGGTAATCATGAGCAAGCTCTTGAAGTACCTCTTCTGCGGTTGAAGGTGCACCTTTAGGTGTTTTTTTAATTATTGGCAGCTCTAGCTTTTCAAACAATAATACTTGTAACTGTTTTGGTGAGCTCAGGTTGAAGGGTTCACCTGCAATTTCAAACGCCTCTTTTTCAAGTTCAATTAAGCGCTCACCTAAACGTTGGCTATGCGCGCCAAGCATGTTGCTATCAATTGCAACCCCTGTGCGCTCAATATCTGAAATGACGCTTACCAAAGGCATTTCAATCTCTTCAAATACCGATTTAAGCTTTTCATCTGCCTCAATTTTAGGCCACAGTACTTCGTGTAAGCGAAGTGTTATGTCCGCGTCTTCTGCTGCATAAGGCGCTGCTTTGTCGAGTTCAATTTGATTAAACGTCAGCTGCTTTTTACCCTTGCCTGCAATATCTTCAAAGCTAATATTTTTATGACCTAAATACTTTAATGCCAACGAATCCATATCGTGACGCGTACCTACGCTGTTAAATACATATGACTCAAGCATAGTGTCAAATTTAATACCATTGAGTTCATAGCCGGCATTGGCTAATACGCTTTTGTCGTATTTAAGATTCTGCCCTACTTTTGCTTTATTAGCGTCAGCTAAAATTGGCCCAAGCTTTTGCATCACAAATTCAAGGCTTAGTTGATCTGGTGCATCGGGGTAATCGTGCGCAACAGGTAAATATGCAGCTTCTCCTGCTTTAACGCTAAAACTCATGCCTACTAATTGCGCTTGCATATAATCGAGGCTAGTTGTTTCTGTATCAAAAGCAAAAAGATCAGCGCCATTAAGTTGCTCTATTAACGTATCAAACTGCGCCTCTGTTAAAATAGTCTCGTAATGAGCCTCTTCAACTTTTGGTAATTCTGTTTCTTGCGATGGAACTGCTAAGTGAGTTTGTGCATCACTTGGGTTATCTAGTAGCTCAGCTAACCAACGACGAAATTCGCATTCACCATATAAAGCAATTAGCTCGTCTTTATTTGGCTCCTGCAATTTAAACGTATCAAGATCTGACTCAACCTCAACGTCACACTTAATGGTCGCCAACTCATAGCTTAAAGGTAAATGATCTAATGCATTTGCTAATTTTTCACCAATTTTACCTTTAATTTCGCCTGCGTTATCCATTACACCTTGCAGAGATCCATATTTTTGTAACCATTTTACAGCTGTTTTAGGGCCACAGCCTTCTACGCCAGGAATGTTATCAACCTTATCGCCCATCAGTGCTAGGTAATCAATTATAAGATCTGGGCCCACACCAAACTTTTCAACAACTGTGTCAGGATCTGAAATACTGTCGGTCATCGTATTAATGAGTGTCACATGCTCATTCACAAGCTGGGCCATATCTTTATCGCCGGTCGAAACCAGTACATGGCGTTTTTGCTCAGAGGCAATTCGCGCAAAGGTTCCAATGACATCGTCTGCTTCAACCCCTTCAATACTAATAAGCGGAAACCCCATTGCTTTAATAATACTGTGGATAGGTGCTATTTGGGTGCGTAAGTCGTCAGGCATAGGTGGGCGATTAGCTTTGTATTCGCTGTACATGTCGTTACGGAATGTTTTACCTTTGGCGTCAAATACAACCACCATATGCGAGGGATCATACTGTCTGATCAAGCTTTTCAGCATATTAATAACGCCATAAATAGCGCCCGTAGCCTCACCTTTAGAATTAGTTAGATGTGGAGGAGAATGATAAGCACGAAATAAATACGACGAACCATCAACTAAAATAAGTGGATTTTCGGGGATCTGAGCCATGGTGAATTTGGATCCTAAATGCTAAAAATTATGATAATTGTAAGCATGCCATAAGGGTTAAAATAAAACGACTATCAATTGATATTCGGTATTTTATTAAAATAAGAGCAAGCTGTGGATAAGTATGTAGATAACAGGCACAAATAATTCTTCCAAGGCCTATTTGAACGCCTAGAAAAATGATTAACTATATGTTTTAATTTAAAAAAGATAATACGAAGTTCTTTTTTTATTATTTTTAAACCAATGTGGAAAAAGGTTTTGTATGGCTACTAGTGCCATCATCTACTTTGGTTATTCGTGTCCAATTAAATAACCGGAGGAGTATTCTAGCATAATGGATCGAAGATCATAGCGATCCTTTATACTTTTTTTTATTGGTGCTAATTGTGAAATGGCATATGCCGCATTGCAACTTACTTAGCGGATAATTTTCACATAAAAATTAATTTAAATAGGCAATTTCGTCCGTGTTAAACTTCAAACTATAGACTGAATAAATTAAATCAAGGAGCACAAAAGCATGAAAAAAGTAGCCGTGTTATTAGCTGGAAATGGTGTATACGATGGTGCCGAAATTAATGAAGCCATTTTGACTCTTTTACACATAGCTAAAAATGGTGCAACCTACCAGTGTTTTGCACCAGACATAGAGCAACTTCACACTATTAATCATCTAACGGGTGAGGAAATGAGTGAAAAGCGTAATGTATTAGTAGAAGCTGCACGTATTGCCCGAGGTGATATAAAAGCGCTTAACCACCTTAATAGCGATCAATTTGACGCATTAATAGTTCCAGGTGGTTTTGGTGCTGCGAAAAACTTATGTGACTTTGCGGTCAAAGGCGCACAAGCGACCATTAACAACGACGTATTAAACGCCTGTAAAAAATTCGCTAATGCCAATAAACCAGCCGGCTATATGTGTATCGCGCCTGCGTTAACTCCATTTATTTACGACGATGCAAAAATCACTATTGGCAACGATAAAGACACAGCAGCCGCACTCACTAAGCTTGGCGCAACACACTTAAATTGTGACGTTGATGACGTTGTAATTGATCAACACAATAAAATTGTGACTACACCTGCTTACATGCTAGCGCAATCGATTGTTGAAGCAGATGAGGGGATCGAAAAACTTGTTAAATCCGTACTAGCATTAAATTGATTGTAACAAAGGTTATTTATTAGATGACCAGGTATATTGGCTAAATAAATACGCCAAGGCACTTATTTTTGTTGAGCTAACGCAAAAAGTAGCCAGTTTTTAGTAATAAAAATACCTCTTAGCATTTTATAAATTGCCTCAGAGAGTTATAATCGGCGTAATTTCCGTCATCTATATCGTGATTGATCACGTTCAAATCGAAGTGAGCAAGGCAAAATGAAAAAATTAACAGCATTAGCATTATTAGTGTTAGCAACTACAGCATACGCACAGCCATATGATAACTCTATGACTGAAGATGCAATTAAAAAGCGTTTAGCACCTGTTGGTGCTGTGTACCTTGAAGGTGATAAAGCTGCAGTAGCTGCCGCGCCAACAGGGCCTCGCTCTGGTGAGCAAGTTTACCAGGCTGCGTGCTTTGCATGTCATGGTACAGGCGCATTAGGTGCACCTAAATCTGCAGACGATTGGGCACCGCGTATTGCCAAAGGCAAAGATACGCTACTTGAGCATGCAATTAATGGCTTTAATGCAATGCCAGCTAGAGGCACATGCATGGATTGTTCTGACGATGAAATAAGCGCAGCAATCGACTTCATGACAGCAGAATAACGCTCAGTTATACATAAAAAAGGCTTAACTTGTTAAGCCTTTTTTTATGCCCAAAATACCGCGTTAACCATTATTTTTATTAGAATATCAGCTTGACGCTAAGCACTAAAAGTGAAAGTATAAGTCTAATAACTATACAATAATAATATCGGTTACATCATTGGAAGATAAACTCCCTTCATCGCGTAGATTAGCGTATCAAAATAAACGCCTCAAAACCCTACTCGAAAAGTACAAGCAATCACACCATTTGCAAAATGCGCTTATCCAACTTTCTGAGCGCGCGAGTACGGTTGCGGAGTTAACACTACTTTATCCCGCTATACACGATATTTTACAAAAGTATGTCCCCAGTAAAAGCTTTTATGTTGTTTTACAAAACCAGCAGTGCCAAACATTAGAGCTTTCTTATTTTTCAGATGAAAAAGATGGCATTGCAGTACCACTAAACCACTCTAATAGTTTTGATGAAGGTGCTACCGGTTACGTATTTAAAGAAGGTAAAACCACATACTTTACAAAACAACAAATGCAAGACGCTGCTGCTAACGGCTTATTCAAAGCGCTAGGCACACCCGCCGAACATTGGGTAGGTGTACCTGTGTACCAAGAAAAAAATATTATTGGTGTGTTAGCCGCTCAAAGCTATGACGTAAATCAAAGTTATAACTCCCAGCAAATACAACTTCTTGAAGTGATGTCGCTGTATTTAGCAACGGCAATAGAGCGTGTAAAAAAACGTGAGTATTTAGAGTCAGAAGTAAAAATTCGCACTCGAGCACTGACTCAAAGTAACGATGCACTTAATCTTGAAGTAGCTAATCGTAAACGCGCGCTGCAACGTCAACAAATTTTATTTAAAGTATCTGAAATCGCCACTCAAGCTAAAAATCTTGATGATGCTTACGTTAAAATACATGGCATAATAAAAACAATTACCTACGCAGAAAATCTTTATATTGCACTCTATGACAAAGACTCAGGCTGGATAACATTCCCTTACTGTGTTGATGAATATAAGGAAAATACTCAGCCCCGTCAGTTTGCCAAAGGCTACAGCGAATTAGTAATAAGCACCGAAGAAACGCAGCTTATTAACCCAGAAAAAGCACAAGCATTATTAAATAGTGGCGTGGTACAACGTTCAGCCCCCGTTCCTAACAAACAAAAAGCGACGAGCTGGCTAGGTGCACCTTTAAAAACATCGCAGGGTGTTATTGGCCTTATTGTGTGCCAAGCATACAACAATAAACATATTTTTAGTCAAGACGATAACGAATTAATTACCTTTGTATCGCACCAAATAGCGGCTGTTTTACAAACTAAGCTTGCAAATCAGGCTATAGCTAAAAGTCACCAAGAGCTTGAATTTAGAGTAAACGAAAAAACAAAAGAACTGCAACAAACTAATTTGCATTTGCAAATGCAAATTGAAGAACGAAAAAAAATAGAGCAGCAGCTTTATCATGACGCCCATCACGACTCGTTAACAAGCTTGCCAAACCGCAGTTTATTTTTAACCCAATTAGAAAAAACACTTCAACATTTTCAGCGTTTTCCAGAGCGTCAATTTGCTGTTCTGTTTATTGATTTAGATAAGTTTAAAGATATTAACGACAAACTAGGTCACCAAGCTGGCGATCAGTTCTTAATTAATGTGAGTGAGCTGTTTTCACAATGTATTCGTGAACATGATTTATTAGCCCGTTTAGGTGGAGATGAATTCGTTATTTTACTAACGCATTTAACCGAACCACAACAGGCCGAAGATGTGGCTAATCGTATTATCGATTTAATGAAAAAGCCTTTTAATATTAAAGGTACTTTGCTGCAAAGCGGTGCTAGCATTGGGATAAACTACTCAAAACAAAGCTATAAACATACCGACGAAATTATTCGTGATGCTGATGCCGCGATGTATCATGCAAAAAATTCTGGGAAAAATCGTTACGAGCTGTTTCATCCGTTACTCACTCAATCAATAGCTGATGTAGGGCAAAAAGCACTGCATCATCTTGATGTTATGCCAATGAGCTTTAGAAGCTCAGAAATTATTACACTAAACGAGCAACAGCAATCTGAATCGCTATTTGAAGCGTTCGGTGAGCACCCTATTTTAGGGTTTACCAGTTTTGAGGTTTTGAAAAAATTTGCTACCGACAAAGAGCAACACTTAAAAGTAGAGTTGCAACTTCTAGAGTGTGCTTACACGCAGGCCATAAATGCAAATGTGGCAATGGCATTAGTACCATGCTCTTGCTTATTACTTGAAAAACACGAATTTACTTTATTTGTTGATGTGTTAAATAAACAACGTGGCCCAAGCCAACTTTGTTTACTTTTTGATGAGCAAGAAATTCGCCATGCATGTGCTACTCAGCTAGAAAATCTTAAGCAATTATCTTTGTTAGGCTACTCAATTGGCTTAAATAATTTTGCTAAAGACAGATGTGAACTTAACCTATTAACCGATGTAAATTTTGACTATCTATTGCTTAGCTCCACCTTTAGCAAGCGAATATTGCAACAAGATAGTTACGACCTGCAACTACAAGGTGTGCTTCCTATCACTAAGCTCAAAAAATGAAGGTCATTGCAAAAGGACCCTCTATTCTTAATTTTAGAGCCTTATTGGAGAAACATGGCTTGTCATATTTTGTTGGCAAACAGCACACTTTAACTTGCCCTGAGTCACAGCCAGAACACGTCAGTCAATCAGTTTAAGCCCAGCTTTGGTTATAAAAAAGCCTGATTTCACTCAGGTTTTTTAAACATAGCTCGTAAATTTGCGACTCTGGCTTGCCCTTTTTCCATTCGCTCTGCCTGAGAACTTGGCGCTTTTTTGTTTTCAAATGCCAAATCATCTTGCGGCAACTCTTGCACAAATCGACTTAACTCTGTTTCAGAGGTTTCACCAAACTGGCGGCGGATTTTTGCATATGTAAGTGTTAACTCTTGCTGCGCACGCGTAATACCAACGTAAGCGAGTCGACGCTCTTCATCTACATTGTCTTCATCAATACTAACCTGGTGAGGTAGCAACCCCTCTTCCATACCAACCATAAACACATACGGATACTCTAAACCTTTAGAGGCATGCAATGTAAGTAACTGAACAGCATCGGATTCATCTTCTTCCTCATTACGCTCTAACATATCGCGCAGTGTCAGTTTACTAACCACTTCGGCAAGCGTCATCGGCTCGTTATCAGCGTCTCCGGTTAGCATGTCTGTGATCCAACGATACAATTCAGAGACATTTTTCATTCTCATTTCGGCCGCTTTAGCACTAGGCGATGTTTCGTAAAGGTAAGCTTCGTAATTAATATTACGCACTAAATCTTTTACTGCCTCTAGCGTATCACTGCGTACCGCGTTGTCTGACAATTCGACAATCCATCGAGCAAACCCAGCTAAAGCGTTAAAACCACGCCCTTTTAGCCTGTAACTCAGGTCGTTATCAAAACAAGTAGCAAACAAACTTTGATGTTTTTCGTTGGCTAAAGTGCCCAGTTTTTCAAGTGTTACCGTGCCTATTTCTCGTCTAGGCGTGTTTACTATACGTAAAAATGCGTTATCGTCGTCTTGGTTTACGAGCAAACGTAAATACGCCATGATGTCTTTAATTTCTGAACGCGCAAAAAACGACATACCGCCACTTATTTTATAGGGAATGCGGTTGCTCATTAATGACTTTTCAAAGCCACGTGCTTGGTGATTACCACGATACAAAATAGCGTAGTCTTTGTAGCTGGTGCGCTTCATAAATTTATGCGAAATAATTTCAGCAACTACACGCTCCGACTCATGCTCTTCATCACGACACCCAATAACTTTTATCGGCTCACCGTACCCTAACTCACTAAATAGTTTTTTTCTATATCGTGCGGGTTGTTGGCAATGAGTATATTGGCAGATTTAAGTATTCGCTGCGCGCTTCGGTAATTTTGCTCAAGCTTTATAAGCCTAAGTCCGGGATAATCTTTACTCAAAAGAACAAGGTTTTGCGGACGTGCACCACGCCATGAGTAAATCGATTGGTCATCGTCGCCCACTACAGTAAAGCGTGCTCTCTCACCTACGAGTAGCTTTACAAGCTGATACTGGCTGGTGTTGGTATCTTGGTATTCATCCACCAGCAAGTATTTAAAGCGTTGCTGCCAACGCTCACGAGATGTTGCATTGCTAGTAAGTAGTAACGTAGGGATCATTATTAGATCGTCAAAATCTAATGCATTATAAGCACGTAATTGTGTTTGATAGCGCGCATATAGCTGCGCGAATAACGCCTTTTGCGCGTCACGCGCTTCACGTATTGCTTGCTCTGGCAATACTAATTCGTTTTTCCAGCTACCAATTTCCATTTTAAGTAGCTTGAGTAAATCTTTGTCTTTTTTTAATTCATCTTCAGTGAGCTCCGACAACAGCTGGTTGGTATCTTGATCGTCAAACAACGAAAAACCAGGTTTAAAGCCAAGTGTACTTATTTCTTTTTTTATTATTTCTAAACCCAGTGTATGAAACGTTGATACCCATAACCCTTTTGCTTCTTGCTTGCCAAGCGTTTGTAATACACGCTCACGCATCTCTTTAGCCGCTTTATTAGTAAAGGTAACCGCTGCAATATTACGTGCTTTGTATTCACATTTTTGCACTAAGTAAGCAATTTTGTTTGTAATAACGCGGGTTTTTCCAGAACCGGCACCAGCAAGTACTAGACATGGACCACTAATGTATTTTACTGCTTCATCTTGTTTTGGATTGAGTTTCATAACGACCAGAAAGATTTAAAAGACGCGCAATTTTAACGTAACCATTACTACAGGCATAGCAATTGCCATAATTAATTACCTAAACATGATCATGTGTTAAATGAGGTGGGTATAAGGTAATATTAGTTATATTCATTTTAGGCAAGGCCGAAGGGACAATTATGATCAACCCAGCAAAACTAGAAGAAATTGCTAAGCAAATTACGAGTAATATGCCACAAGGTGTAAAAAATTTAGCAGACACGCTAGAAGGTAAAACAAAGCAAGTTTTACAAAACAAACTTGCTGAGATGGACTTTGTTAGCCGAGAAGAATTTGATATTCAAAGCCAAGTACTTATCCGTACACGCGAAAAACTAACTGAGCTAGAAGCTAAAGTCGCTATTCTTGAACAGCAACTAAACGAAAATACAAACGCAGAATAATTAATTCAACACATAAAAAAAGCAGCCTGAGCTGCTTTTTTATGTCTAACAAAAATCTAGATAAATAACTCATCAAGCACATAATATTTTTGCGCCTCTTTTTGCTCTAAGCTCACCGCTAACATTTTTAAAGCAACTTGCTTTCCTGTTATAGGTTTATAACGCTTTAAGAAACCAATTTTTGTAAGCAATGGTAAAATCACACTGCCTATTTTTTCAGCTAATCTAAAGTGATCTCGCTCACCTATTAACAACGACGGTTGAAAAATACTTATTTTATTAAATGCTAATGGCACAACCTGTTGCTCTAGCTGCCCCTTCATTTTTAAATAAGCGCTATTGCTATTTGCGTTAGCACCACTTGATGACACTAAACAATAATGGCTTATGCCATTGCATGCTGCAAGTTGTGCGGCGATAAATTGATAGTCAAAATCCACTTTACGCTGCGCATCTACAGAGCCCGCTTGCTTAAGCGTTGTCCCTAAGCACGAAAAAAACACATCACCTTTAAAGAAATCGCGGTATTGAGTCAACTTTTCAAAATCAATAACGTGATTAGTTAACTGAGGATGGGAAAGTGGTAACGCTCGGCGTGTTATCGCGACAACCTGACTATACTCAGCGCAACTGAGTAATGCAGTTAAAAGCTCAGACCCAACTAAACCTGTTGCGCCAATAACAACCGCCGTTTTTGTCATTTATTTACTCACAACCTGCTTTTTTAAAAACATGTTGTATTGCACGTTTATAACTGTCCGACTCTTCTTCCGCGCACGTAACAACGGCTTCTAAATCATGTAAGTGGCCGTTTTCTAAACCATAAACCCAACCATGTATTGTTAAATCTTGGCCGCGCTCCCATGCATCTTGCACAATATTGGTACGACATACATTGCGTACTTGTTCTATTACATTAAGCTCAATAAGGCGACTCAAGCGCTGCTCTTCGTCTATGCTGTTGAGTTGATCTATGTGCTTTTCTTTTACATCGCCAACATGTCGAAGCCAGTTATCAATAAAACCAAACTTTGCATCACTTAGTACAGCTTGAACGCCACCGCACCCATAATGGCCAACAACCATTATGTGTTTAACTTTTAGTACTTCTACCGCATACTGCATAACAGATAAACAGTTATGATCGGTATGTACAACGACATTTGCTACATTACGGTGTACAAATAATTCTCCGGGTAATAAATCAACTATTTGGTTTGCGGGTACACGAGAGTCTGAACAACCAATCCATAAGTACTCAGGGTTTTGCTGCATAGATAAAATTTTAAAAAACTCTGGATTCGCTTCGCTTGTTCGCGCAGCCCAGTTTTTATTATTATCGAACAAATTTTTTAATTTTCTCATTGCATCTCTTATTAAGCCAAAACGACTAGTTGTTGGTTGAAGGGTTAGTATTGGCAAGAATTAAAATATTCCGAGGCGTTAACTGCTTTTCACAAAAGGTTTTAATACTTACTTGATAGCCATGCTGTTGCAAATATAAAGCACGATCGAGCACAAGCCAAACCTCAATTGCTCTTCTGAACACATGTCGAACCAGTTCAACTCTGTCAGTGACCTTTTTTCGAGCCACACCCACAGATAAAAAATATTCATAATCAATACCTTGCGGTATTTTCAAGGCTTTTTTATCGCCCGCCCACTCACAGAATGATTTAAATGAACCTGAGAACACGGCCTTATTAACAGAGGGAACACTAACATAGTGTAATTCATTAGTAATTGACCTCCTGAGTGCATCAAAGCCCAACCGCCACTCAAGTTCTGTTTTTCGTATTTTATCAACACGAGTTGGCGCAGTTACTGTTTCTTGCAAGGCTAGTTTTAAATCGCGGTGAGTTAACCTAAGCTGACTTTGCTTGGCAAGCTCGCTCATTGGTAAGTAATCATTAGATGTGAATAAATGATAGCAACAAGGTGAAAAGCTAATTTGCTGCACGTTTGCAGCTATTGCTTTGCGCATCATAGCCTGATGTAAAGCGCCGCATGCATGAAGCGCCACAGCATGCATCTGTGTATTAAAAAGTGATGTAGTATCATCTTTTAATACATCAACTTGGCTAAATTGCATTGCCAAGCCTTGTTGCAGTGCTGCTTTTTGGCCTTGTTCGCATAATGTTGATTGCAACTCAACACTGCTGACCTGCGTGGCACCGTTAAATGCGAGCATACGACCTAAGTGCCCTTTACCCGCACACCATTCTAATACCGGTAATTTTGTGTTTGGCAACGCAGATACAAAGTCTTGGAGTTGTTCGAATTTACGCCCTTTTATGCCGTTACTAATCCAAAAAGGGTAATCATATCGGGGAGTATTTGCCTGAGGTAATTTACATAATAGCTGTAATTCATCAAGTAACTTAATGTGTGGATTAAAGAAGTCTATTAACTCATTCTGCTTGGTATCAAGCGTTGCTACTTGCTCATCTGTTAAACTATTTAATATGCCTCGCAGTTCAGGCCAAGGGATCGCATCAAAATCAAAAGCGGTGCACTGCCAATAGATGCGAGTACGCTTTAAAATAGAGTCAAGTGAAGTAAATTGCTCGGCTAATGTCATAACAGCTTAATTTATTGAAAGGAAGCCAATTGTATCAGTAACATTAACAGCCATTAAACGGTTATTTTTTTACTAAACATTAAGCGCAAATACAACGGTATAGAGATAACACTCACAATTATCGCTGCAATTAACATCCACGATAGTTCCATTTTTTCCGGTCGCTGATATTTATAAATAAAACTGGCTTTAACCTTATCAAACTCAGTTTGGTGAATACCGTACAAGTCTGCAATTAGGCGCCATTTTGGAATAGACATATGCCCCAGGCTAGTTGTTGCAGGCATAATGTACTCTTTTAATACTTCAGCCTCGTATGCTAATTCATGGAAACTTTTGTTAGGTGCGTAAAGTATTTGGGTAACCGCAATGGCCTCATCCATATTCATCATTGCGTAGCGCCACCCCTTCAGGCTGGCTTGGTAAAATTTTTCAACGGTTTCAGGGGATGTGCTTAACATTTTCCCAGTGGTATATAAGATATCTGCATAAACGTCTATGCCGTAACGCTGAGGACATATTAGGCGATGTGATATACCTCTTTGAGTCATATTGTAGGGCTCTGTAGATAAATAAACTTGCATCGCATCGAGCCTGTTCTCAATCCAGGCTTGGCTTGGGTTGTCACCGTTGTATACACTAAGCAAACGCGTATTAACTCCGCTGCGTGTCAGCATAGCCATTAACTCATTGCTATCATTGTGACTCACTTTACTAATTCGCTTATTTACAAAATCACGAGGATGAAAAATATCAGAGGTGTCTTTGACCATCCAACAATAAGGTGAATATTGCAAGATAGGCGCCATTGCTACAAAAGATTGGCCGTTTATACGTTCCTGTAAAATACCCGAGTGACCTACACCAAACTCGGCGTCGCCATTAGCCACAGCACTAAACGCATCGGGCATTGTTAGATCTGCTGGGTTTATGGTTACATCAAGACCCACATCTTTATAAAACCCTTTTTCTTTGGCCATGTAGTAACCAGCAAACTGAAACTGATGCGTCCATTTTAATTGTAGAGTGATCGATTCTTGCGCCGCAATTTGGCCACAAAAACAACACAATCCAAGTATTAATCCTTTAAGTAACAACCAAGTTTCCTCAAGTTAATGACGGTATCAGTAACTATATGTAAAACAAATGATAAAGCAAGCACCCTTGTAAGGTACTTGCTCTTTAATGGCTGTTAAACTGAAGCGAGCTTTGCGGTTTTCTCTGAAAGAGGTTGCGTCGTTAAAAACTGTGTAAAACACGGATTATGCGTTTCATCTTGCACGCTATAGCCTAAGTCATTTAAATGCTCGTTAAAAGTCTCAAATTGCTCAGGTTCAATAGCAAAACCGGCTAATACATAACCCATTGAGCCGCCTTGACTCCGATAATGAAATAACGTGATATTCCAATCGTTGCCTAGCGTATCTAAAAAGCGCGCTAGTGCGCCGGGGTATTCTGGAAACTCAAAACGTAACAAACGTTCATGCAGTTTTTCGGGTGCTTTACCGCCAACCATATAACGTACGTGTAGCTTAGCAAGTTCATTATCTGATAAGTCGCAAAACGCGTAATCGTTTTTAGTTAGGTCCTGCTTGAGCTCATTAAGCTCCTGCTCTCCTTGGCGCAGCGCAATACCTACAAATATTTGCGCTTCACCAGGCCCTGCATAACGGTAGTTAAACTCAGTAATAGCACGGCCACCTAAAGACGCACAAAACTGTTTAAAACTGCCTTTTTCTTCTTTGATGGTAACGGCTAATAACGCTTCGTTTTTTTCACCTAGCGCAGTGCGCTCAGCGACATAACGTAAGCGATCAAAGTTTAAATTTGCGCCCGAAAGCACAGCTGCTAAATGCAACCCTTTTAAGAGCGATTGTTGGCTCCACTTTTTAAGCCCTGCCGTTGCAAGAGCGCCAGAAGGCTCTGCAATTGCACGAGTAGACACAAAAATATCTTGCATGGCGGCGCAAATTTCATCGCTAGTCACAGTGATTACTTCATCGCAAAACTTTTGTGCTAAGCGAAATGTTTCCTTGCCAATAATTTTAACCGCTACACCATCGGCAAAACTACCTACTCGGTCAAGCTCTACCGGTTCACCCGCTTCAAGTGCAGCTTGTAAACAGGCGCTCTCATCGGCTTCTACGCCAATGACTTTGATATCAGGACGAAGTGACTTTATATAAACAGCCATGCCTGCCAGTAAGCCACCGCCTCCAACGGGAATAAATACCGCATCAAGCTCATTGAGCTGCTGCATGAGTTCTCGCGCTACAGTACCTTGCCCAACAATAACGTCAGGATCGTCAAATGGTGGGACAAAAATGCCATTACGCTGCTCTGTGAGCTCAAGCGCGTGCGCTTTAGCTACATCAAACTGATGTCCATGCAATACAACCTCACCGCCTAAAGCGCGTACGGCGTTAACCTTTATTTCTGGCGTTGTAACAGGCATTACAATCGTTGCCTTATGCCCTAAATGCGAAGCGCTTAATGCAACACCCTGAGCATGGTTACCAGCCGATGCAGTAATTACAACAGACCCTTTTGGCAACTTATTTAATTTATTGTATGCGCCGCGTAATTTAAACGAATACACGGGCTGTTGATCTTCACGTTTAAGCCATACATGGTTGCCAAGTTTAGCGCTAAGGTCAGGCATTTCACTGACCTCAGTGACTTTAGCCAAGGGCTCCATATTTGCTTGAATAATTGCACGAAAATAATCGAGCTCTTGAGAAACCATAATTAGCTCAGCTCCTCCAGTTTCTCTAAGTCACGCACTGCGCCCTTATCTGCACTCGTTGCAAGTAGTGCATAGGCTTTTAATGCCGACGAAACATAACGCTCACGGTCAAGGGGCTTATACGCCTGTTTACCACGCGCTAATTGCTTTTGCTTACGCGCTTCAAGCTCTTCCTCGCTTAGTGCAAGCGTGATCTCACGCGTTGCAATATCAATAATAATTTTGTCGCCATTTTCAACGTACGCAATAGCACCACCGCTTGCCGCCTCTGGCGATACGTGGCCAATAGATAAACCAGACGTGCCGCCCGAAAAACGACCATCGGTGATCAGCGCACACTTTTCAGCTAAACCTTTTGATTTTAAGTAGCTCGTTGGGTAAAGCATTTCTTGCATACCAGGACCGCCTTTAGGGCCTTCGTAACGAATAACCACAACATCACCGGCTTTTACTTCGTCGTTTAAAATGCCTTCTACTGAATCATCTTGTGATTCGTATACCACTGCAGTGCCTTCAAAATGCAGCATTTCGTCAACTACGCCTGCGCTTTTAACAATACAGCCATCAACCGCTAAGTTTCCTGAAAGTACAGCTAAGCCGCCATCTTGTCTAAATGCGTGTTCAACACTTCGAATACAACCGTGTTCGCGGTCGTTATCGCCTTCATCCCAACGACACTCTTGGCTCATTGCTTTTGTAGTACGAATGCCAGCTGGTCCCGCGCGGTAAAACTTTTGTGCCGCTTCGTTTTTAGGATCTGTCGCATCCCATTTTTTAACAAGCTCCCCCATAGTCATACCTGCAACGTGGTTTACCGATAAATCAACTAAACCGGCTTTGCCTAGCTCACGCACAATTGCCATCATGCCACCAGCGCGGTGAACATCTTCAATGTGGTACTGTGCTGTTGCTGGAGCTACTTTACATAAAAATGGGGTTTTACGAGATAGCTCGTCAATGTGCGACATGTCAAAATCTACGCCAGCTTCTTGTGCGGCTGCTAGTAAATGCAGTACGGTGTTAGATGAACCACCCATGGCAATATCAACAACCATAGAGTTCATAAAGGCTGTTTTGTTAGCAATAGCGCGTGGCAATACGTCTTGGTTATCTTTTTGGTAGTACTCACGGCATAAATCAACAATGCGAGCACCCGCTTCTACATACAGTTGCTTACGATCTTTATGGGTTGCAAGCGTTGTACCATTACCCGGTAGTGCAAGGCCAATAGCTTCTAATAAACAGTTCATTGAGTTTGCAGTAAACATACCTGAACACGACCCACAAGTAGGACACGCAGAGCGCTCTACTTGTTCTGAATCAGCATCACTTACTGTTTCATCAGCGCCTTTTACCATGGCGTCGACTAAATCTAATTTAATATCGATGTTAGCAAGTTTCGTTTTACCCGCTTCCATTGGTCCGCCCGATACAAAAATAACCGGTATGTTTAAGCGTAGCGCTGCAAGCATCATCCCTGGGGTAATTTTGTCACAGTTAGAAATACAGATCATCGCATCGGCGCAGTGGCCGTTAACCATGTACTCAACCGAGTCGGCAATGAGATCGCGCGAAGGGAGTGAGTAAAGCATGCCCCCGTGGCCCATTGCGATACCGTCATCAATTGCAATAGTATTAAATTCTTTTGGTACACCACCCGCTTGCGTGATTGTTTCAGCCATTAACTCACTTAGCTGATTAAGGTGTACGTGCCCTGGCACAAATTGCGTAAACGAGTTAACTACAGCAATAATTGGTTTACCAAAGTCGGTGTCGGTCATGCCTGTTGCGCGCCATAATGCACGTGCGCCTGCGCGTTTACGTCCTTCAGTTGTTGTTGCACTTCTTAATTTAGCCATAGTTACCTCTGTTTTGCCGCTGTGTAAGCGGGCATTCCTCATTCTAAAAATTGGTGAGTAACAGTTATTCAATTACTCGTAAATTTGTATTGTTAGCAATTACACAGCTTGTTGCTGTAAATTTTGTAAAGTGATTTCTTTAACGTCCACCAGCTTATTTAACTGGCTTGTTAAAAGATGAATTGGTTTATCGCTGTCTACTGTCATTGCAACATTGTAGTGGCCATCATCCAAATTGAGCTGAAAATGCGTAAGATCAAAACCACGGTGACGCACTACACGTAAAAAACGCTCGACCGCTATACTTTGGCTCTTTAATGCAATAGTTAGGCTGTGTTTCATTGTGCTTTCTCCGTAATCATTTCGTCATTTGCAGCCCCTGGTGGTACAAGTGGCCATACGTTTTCTTTATCGTCTATGCAGGCATGTACTATGTACGGCCCTTTGCTGTTAACTAATGCTGTTATTGCATCATCAACTTGATTGGCATGGGTAATTGTTTGCCCAGGAATACCAAATACAGCGGCTAACTGAACAAAATCAGGGTTATCTGAAAGGTTTGTTTCAGAGTAACGTCCTTCAAAAAATAGCTCCTGCCATTGGCGAACCATACCTAAGCGTTGGTTATCTAATATTAGTATTTTTACTGGTAAATTGTTACGGCGAATAGTCGCAAGCTCTTGAATGTTCATCATGATTGAGCCATCACCCGACACCGTTATTACAAAATCGTCTGGGCGTGCTACTTGTGCGCCAATAGCCGCTGGTAAACCAAAGCCCATAGTGCCTGCGCCACCACTACTTAAATGGTTGCTCGGGTGGCTAAACTTCATGTGTTGCGCTACCCACATTTGATGCTGACCCACATCACAGCACACTACGCCTGTTTTTGGCATACGTTGGCTTAATTGGTTCAATAAATACGGGGCAAATACTTTTTCGCCTGGGTAGTCGTAGCGCCACGCATGTTTTACGCTTAACTGCTTATTTATATCGCACCATGCTTTAGAGGTTACAAAGCACTCAAGTGCCGGTAATGAGGTTTTTAAATCAGCAATTAATGAGGCTTTAGCTGGTTTACGTTTACCTACTTCTGCAGCGTCTATGTCTAAATGGATTACTTTTGCTTTAGCGGCAAATTTAGCTAAATTCCCAGTTACGCGGTCATCAAAGCGAGCGCCTATACACACTAAAACATCACACTCTTGCACCGCTATATTAGCGGCTTGTGTACCGTGCATGCCTAGCATGCCTAGGTAGTGTTCGTAATCTGGTAATACGCTACCTAACGCTTTAAGTGTTGATACCGCAGGCATCTGCGTTTTATTTAAAAACTGCATTAACTCATTTTGCGCATCAGCGGCTTGCACGCCGCCACCTACATACGCCACAGGTTGCTTTGCTTCGCTTAATAACTGATTGGCAATGGCTACTTGGTTTAAATCAAGCTGCGGTAAGTACTCATCAGCGGCTAACCAAGGTTTAAACGGCACTTGCGCCATTTGAATATCTTTTGGAATATCAACAAGCACAGGACCTGGGCGACCACTTTGGGCTAAGTGCATGGCCTCTTGTAGTATTTCGGCTAAATCTTCTGCTCGCTCTACCATGTAACTGTGTTTAGTACATGAAAGCGACATACCTAGTACATCGACTTCTTGAAATGCATCTGAGCCAATGGCTGCAGTCGGTACTTGTCCGGTAATTGCTAATAATGGCACTGAGTCCATCATTGCATCTGCAAGTGCTGTTATTAAGTTAGTAGCCCCAGGGCCTGATGTTGCTAAGCATACACCTAATTTACCTGTGCTGCGGGCATAACCTACTGCGGCAAAGCCAGCACCTTGCTCGTGGCGAGTGAGGTAATGCTTGACTGGCGCACCATACAACGCGTCATAAATTGGCATAATGGCCCCACCAGGGTAGCCAAATACCTCTTTAACGCCGTGTTTGGCTAATAAGTCGATTGTGAGTTCTGCGCCTGTCATTAATAAATCCTCATTCTTCAGTGACAACCTAATTAATTTTTACCCTTAAAACTAAAAAGCCCTCCGAACTGTTAAGTGCGGAGGGCTTTTTAATGCTCAAGTTTATAGCACTACAAAGCCCTCGCGGGAATAATCACCACGATAATAATAAGGACTAGTTTAAGTGCAGTTGTAAGCATGTAATTAACACCAAATTTAAATAATCTGTTGCGAAAGTTTATCTCTCGCTCTGTTATGTATTAGTACCGCGCTGAGCGGCTTAAGTCAACACCAAATTCAATTCAAAAAAACTGCTAAAACTCAAATTAAGTGGTTTTAAAATTCACTAAATACAACCATAAAGGAATTTTTATGTTTTAATTTAAAGTATAGAAATTCACTATTCTTATATTCCCCATTTATGGTTTGATTAATTTTTGAGTTTTAGTAAAAATTAAATTAATTTTTTATACAGATAATGTTTAGACCTTCCGAATAGTTTTAATAATCATGGTTTGCAACTGTACTAAATCAAAAAACGTAAATAGAACAAATACTCCACTGAGCGCACATATTAGTACCAATATCCTCACAAAAGACGATTGATAAATACTGAATTTAGCACTGCTGTATAGGCAAATTTAGGTTAGTATTTGTTTAACTCAACAACAGGATTTGAAGGACAAACTATGAAAGCGATACCTCGTATTAGTCACTTTTTTATTATGGTGCTGTTTACAGTACTTAGCTTTAATAGCGTTGCGGCACCGGCTTTATATAAAATAGAAAAAAACGGCACAACATCTTATTTATTTGGCACCGTACACGTAGGTGACGCCAGCATGAAAGGCTTACCAGCAAACGTTACCAAAGCGATTGATGAGAGCGAACACGTTATTGTAGAAGTGGATATTAGCAAACTGACTCCATTTCAAATGCAACAGCGCTCAATGCCATTAATGATGCTAAAAAATGGTAAAACATTACAAACAGAACTATCAAAACAAAACTACAATAAGCTTAAAAATTACTTTGCAAAAAAATCGATTGATATTGCTATGTTTAGCAACTTCAAACCTTGGGCTGTAATGGTGACTATGATGCAAATTGAGTTTCAAAATGCAGGCTTTTCTGATCAAACAGGCATAGACAAGCAAGTACTTGCTTACGCTAAAGAGCACAACATTAAAATTGGTGAACTAGAAACCCTAGAGCAGCAGTTACAAATGTTTGATGGTATGGCGCTATTAAGTAATGAAATGATTGAAGAAACCTTTGAACAGCTTAGCGATATTAATACATACTTTATTAAGCTAGTAAACGCATGGAAAAATGGCGATATGGGTACCCTTACCGAGTACTACAACATGAGTTTTGACGAGAGTAATTATGGTGAAATAAGCGAGCAAGTCATGCTAATAAACCGTAATAACAAATGGGTAGAGCAACTTGTTCCTCGCTTAAATAACGAAAAGCTATTTATTGCAGTAGGCGCGCTGCACTTACCAGAGCGGCATGGTTTAATAAAGCAGTTAAAAGATAAAGGTTTCAGTGTTACTCGACTCTAACCTCATTGTTATACCTAGGGTGATATTAATTGCCCTAAGGGTTGCTAATATTATTAGTTTAAGCTCTATTAAAAAACGTAAATCAATGCGCTAAGTTCAACAAATACTAATTAAGAAACCGATTTTGATTTAAAAAACACTGTTGATAACAAGTTGAATTTTCGTTGTTCAACTTTTCTAAATAGGCGTTTTATAGCGCAGAAGGCGACACGTTTAGCCCCACAAGATGATTAAGTACGATGGCGGATTGGTATCCCACTTACAGAAAAAATACATGTAATTTTCTCAAATAGAACCTCTCTTTGAAAAAGACCAATTGAGCGTTTTAGATTACCTATTGCAAATAATTTTTACTAAATTAACGCTGAAAATAACGCTATATAATCAATTTATTATTTAGGGTTTAAGCTACCTATTAACACTTCAGCTAACGCTTGCGTGCTGATAGGTTTAAAAACATGCCCAGTTGCACCTAATTGAGTGGTAATTGCAATATCACTTTCTGATGTATTAGCGGTAACCACAATAATAGGCGTATTAGCGTCAAAAATGCGTATTTTTTTAATAGCCTCAAAGCCATCCATTATTGGCATATTTAAATCCATAAAAATGACTTGGTATTCGTTTTTAGTTGCCATCTCGCATGCGACCTTTCCGTTTTTTGCACATTCATAGCTGTAGTTAAGCTGTGAAAGAATACGGGTTAAAATGTGCATGTTTAACGGGTTATCTTCAACAACTAAACAATGCATATTTTTAGGTAACAGTGCACTAAACGAAGGTGCACTTTCATCAATCACAACGGGCATTTTCAGCGTAACGCACACCCCATTTGGCGATGTATTTTCAAACACAATATTTCCGTCAAAAGCATCAACAATATACTGCACCCTTGCAAGGCCTGTTCTTAACCCTTGAAAGTGATTATTTTGATTGGATGAATCAAAGGTTAACCTGCTGACTGGCTTGGTTAACCCTGAACCTGTATCCGTGATTGTTACTGTTAATTGCTTATTGCTAACACAAGCCTTAACAGTAACAGCCCCCTCTTCTGTAAACTTTAATGCATTGCCAACTAACTCAGCTAACACTTGCTGAAAGCGTTGATGATCTAGTTTTATAGCTTGGTCAAGTGTCGAATCAAGTGATCTAACTAAGGCAATGCCTTTTTGGTTGTAACCAAATTCATACCCTAAAAGCACTTTATTGAATGACTGAAGTAAATTTTCATTTGACGGTTTTAATGCCCAACGGCCCAAACTAAGCGCCTGTAAATCTTGAAGTTCGTCAAGCATTGCTATTATTCTTGATGCGCAATAAGAGGCCTGTGTTTTAATCGATTTTTGGCTATTACTGACCTCTAACGAATCAATCGAGGTAACAAAACCTTGTAGGGGCGTTCTAAACTCATGACTTGCTCGAGCTATAAAATGTTCTTTATTTTTACTCACTTGCTGCGCAAAATCTTTTTGCTGTTGATACTTTGATAACGCCTTAGTGATCTGCTTTTCCATCGGTATGAACACAAAACGTAATACACCAATAAGCAATAACATAGTTAGCAACCAAAAAAATAGCTCGGCTGAAGACACCCACGCCACTTTTTTAACGGACGCTTTTTCAAATAAGCCAACAGCTTGATCTAAATACTTTAGTAACTCTTCCATGCGCTTAACAGAAAACACATCGGGGTTTATTTTTTCCTGTTTATACAGCAGCCCTTCTACCTGTTGGATAAATTTTTGCACGCGCAAATCTAGCTCAACAGGTGGTTGTATATACAACTTTATAAGCTCAGGGCTGAGGTATTTATATTGACCATTATCGTTTTTTAACAATAAATATTGATGGTTTGCTTTAAATAGGCTGAGCGATGCATCTAAAGACTGCTGATGACTAGTACTAGGAACTTGCGAGGTTAATAACTTATCACCATGCCATGCAATTTTTTGCGACAGCATTCGCTGTTTACCAGCAATGTTAATAATGTTTGCATCATTTTTCTGTACTGAAAAAAAGTACTGCATTAGTGATACAGAAACACTAATTAATAGCGCAATAGCGATTAATGCCCACCGATTACGTAGGCGAATATTTGCGACAACTTCAAACATATTTAGCCTAACTTTTTGGTTTAAGTGTAGTCCAATTACATCAATATCTATGCTTAATCTATAAATATAAAAAAGCCCAACTCAGAGCTGGGCTATATAAGAGGGCTTACTATCTATTTTCTAAACGGTTGTAATCGAACAAGCCATATTCAACACCACGGTATTTTTTTGCTGTAGCGTGTAAAATATCGCTGTATTGCCAAAACTGTGGATGAGAACGTCTAATTCCAAATTTAGTTTTTAAGGCTGCGTAATCAGCTTCTACTTGCATCATAGGTAACTGTTCAGCAAAAGCCTCAACTTGTTGTTCATTATTCAAATACCAAATGGAAGCTGGGTAGTCACCTATAAAACCAGGGACGATTGTTGCAGTGTCTTCTTCAAAAGCTCGTTGGCCGTCTTCATTTAACAAGCTCGAAATATTGTAATGCGCGTTATGATGAATAATCGTGTAAGCCTTATGGCTATCGTCATCTTGCTTTACTAATACAAACGATAACTGCGGTAATAAATTTACTGCTTTTGCCGGCATAGCATTAATGGCACTCAACGATTTAGGTACTTGCTTATAATCGTAGTGCTCACTTAGCACTGGACTTAGCGCCTCCTTCATTAGTGCATACAATTCTTTTTGAGGGGTGTTTGTTTTATAAGTTATTCCGCTTGGCTGACTAAACTCACGGTTATTTTTAAAAAACTCAGCAAGACTTGGTGGTGATTTACGATACCACTGGCCTTTGATTTTATCTCGTTTGTTTTCTGGTAATAATGCTAAGAAGTTTTGTTCTCCTTCTAGGCGTAAAAAGTCCATATATAAACGCGTAACTAACTGGTGCCCAATATTGCCGTAAACATCAAAACCAGCAACCAGTAAATAATGTATACGCTCGAATAAGGCATAATCTAAAATCCAAGTTGTTTTTGGCTCTTGGCCAATGAACCCCTTCACCACAGTGGCACTGTCAAAATGACGAAAAATAGTCAGTGCTGCATTTTTATTATGACCATCTCCTTTCCACAATAAATCTGTTGTTAAATGCTCACCGCCTTTAAACATCTCATTTGCTAAATTGACCTTTGCTTTCAAATACTTTTGCTCCAGAGCTGAGTATTTAACCCAGTTAGCAATAGGAAATGCATTACTTTCTTCTGCAGCTGGTAATTCAAGTGCGTCTTCATGCTGCATTATCATTTGTCCAACCGCTGGGGTGGCCACTTTATTTGGATCAGCAAAAGCAACCCAAAAGTGGTCGTTAATCACATTTAACGCTATCTGACCACGACAGACAGGCCCTTTAATAAAGCCCATAATAATCAACTCAGCTTCATCAAGCATAAACTGATATTTAGAATTAATTGGGATCACTTCAAACGTTTTAAACGGATTAGATGCAGACTCTGCCTTATAGCTAGGCATACTTTTAACCGTATACTCTGGTGCAATGAACTGTTGGTACAAGCGCGTCAACTTTTCATCATTTAGCTTAAGAGGTAAGTGAGTTTTAGATAAAACAGTGCTGCGATCATGCAAAAATCGGTAGTAAACACGGTTAACTTTAGGGTCGTCATAAGGTCGACGTGTGCTTATTAATTTTATTTTTTCGCCTGGAGGTGTGCTCGAACGGACGAGCTTAAAAAAGTTATCAGGGGTCTTTTGGTCAAAATATACATGAGCTAAAAACCAATGCTCGTATATATAGCGAGCCGATAACTGATACTTCAAATCATCTTGGTTTAAAAATGCTTCCCAATGCTTTACCTGCTCAAGTTCAAACTCTGTTGGCGGGTCAATATGCGCCATTTTACCGCCTGCTTTGAGCCACTTCTGCAAATGATTAAATTCATCACGGGATACGCCCGGTAATCCATAAGGCATACCAGCATGAGGTTGCTCACCCGCTAATTGATCAAATTCTCCCATAGTGGCACAGGTTTGAGAGCGGCTCAGCGAAAAATCAAATTCATTATTTAATATTTCATTTGCAGGCAATTCATGGCTTTGTTTCAGTACTAAACTATTAAACAAGACGCTACCAGCTAAGTTAGCTTCCTCAGTTTGTACTCGCTCATTTAAAACAGGAGTAAAGTTCTTTTCTCGCCATTGCTCTGTGGTTGTAGCATCAAATAACAATCTACTCGGCGTTGTAGCAAGTAAACGAGTTCCGTCGTAAACAAGGTCTTTGCTTACCCCTCTATCTATTCCTTCAGGGGATGATAGCTTTAACTGACAAGGTGCATCGTAACAACCATGACACACAACACACCGAGTATCGAGAACCGGTTTCACATTCTGTAAAAAATTAGCCCCTTCGCCAGTAGTATGAGATACGATACGCTGCTGGGCCTGCTCAGTGCCAAATAGCTCATTATAATGAGCATTACCTAAGTATGCACAACCACTTAAAATAACTAATGTAACGATGCCTATGAGTTTATTCATTCGCCTTCATCACCTAAATCAAAGGTCGGCATCATATCCATCTGCGGAGATATAAATACATCTTGATTCTCAGTATTTAGTACAACACTCAATACAGGTCCATGATTTAAAGTTATCTGCGCATGGTGTGATTGTTCTAACATGTATTTGTAAGAAGGATCGGCTATTAACAGCTCATAACTTGTTATTGTAATAGCTATACTGCTGTCCGCTGAGGGATTTTGGCAAATTTGAGCAAGTAACTCATCATCGAGCGCTACTGATATTTCAAAATCAGGCTGCTCTACATCCCTTTCACTTAAGGACTCGTTTAATAAAAATAACGGGAGCGTTAAATTGCTATCTTGTTCAAATTCCATTGTCTACTCAACATGCATAATTTATATAACTGGCATTATAACAAAATAACAAAAAATTAAACGTTAATGCCAATAACCAAAGTAGCTAAGTGCAAGACAACTCTCTCATGCACTTATCAGCATATTGTAAACGCTTTAATCCTTCGTTTGGATCACCGAAAAAACAGCACCTTGAGGATCACAAAGAACACCAAATCGGCCAACGTCTGGTACTGTAGTAGAAGGTACACATACTTGGGCTCCCAGCTTTTTAGCCTTATTAAGGGCAGAATCACAGTCGTCAACTGCAAAGTAAATCATCCAATGAGGTGGGACATCATCAGGCCATTCGCTACTCATTTCCAACATTCCAGCAATTGGCTTACCGTCTACCAAAAATAAAGTATATTCCATGTTGTCCATAGGTTTTACTTCGCTCTTCCAACCTAGTAAAGCACAGTAAAACTCATTACTTACTTTGCTATTTCGCGTCGCTAACTCATGCCAATAAGGCGTTGATAGCTCTGATAAACGTTTACATCCTTTATGATCTTTTCCTTGCCATAATGCAACGGTTGCTCCCCCCGGATCAGTAAACATCAGCATACGACCTGCATCCATAACATTGTGCGGACCCGCAATTATTTTAGCACCAAGTTCTTTTGCTTTAATTGCACAATGATCTACATCATCTACAGCAATGTAAGTTAACCAACTGCTTGGAACACCCTCCTGAATCTGCTCTTTTGGCATTTCGTACATAGCAGCAATGTCGTCACCCTCTTTCTGGAGCATAGTGTAAAAAATACCATCGCCAATTGGCTGATCATCATGACCCCAATCAAATAGAGAGGTATAAAAGGCTTTACCTTCTTTCCAATTATGTGTGCAAAGTTCTGACCAACAAAAAATACCCTGAGGATAATTATCCATATTAAAGCCTTTGTTATTTTTATATTAAACATACTCTCGAAATGTAGTACGCAAGATTATTTTATAATTAGCTTAGATCAATAACTATTAAGAGTCGATGAGAGATATAAGGAACTTGCTGAAATCTAAATGATGCTATCTAAGACAGGGGCTGTATTTCTGAATACCGTCTAGGTTATTAGCTCCGTGTATTAAGAGAATTGGGCAAAATGAGGTTACTAGGGTAATACTGTATATCTAATTACGTTATTTATCAGGTAGCCATGAAGAAATAGTTGTTCAAGTATAGGGATAGTGAGTTTACTAAACCACAGACAGCAAAAAAACCATCACATTGATTTAACGAGTTTTTCTTATTTGAAGTCGGTGTGCTACCAATAACCAAAACACTCTTTACAAAGAGACGCTTTGCTTAAGAGACGCTACGCTTTAGAGAAGGGAATGCTGAAG
>NZ_BADX01000188.1:0-365 GCF_000241365.1 Pseudoalteromonas sp. BSi20480
ATTGTCCCTGTTTAAATGCTTGTTATGTGTTTACTTTAATACCAAGCTGAAATTACGTGCACCGTTGCCTGTGCGTTTAACCGAGTTTTTTGAGCCACTCACAAATGCTAAAACCGACATTAATAGCTTTGCATTTACGAAGTAAAAATAGCGCAAAGCTTATTAGTGAGTAAACCTAAACCAGTTTGGCGAAAATTACACACCAAACCTAAAACGCTATTTATGTGCGACGAAATAACAACAAACACAAAAATAATTTAGCCATATTTCCTAAAAACACATAACGCCTTAATAAGCGGCTGATAATTGTTGGCTAAAATAGCGAGGAACGAAGCACAGCCAACTGTTAGCAGTCCGTTTGATTA
>NZ_BADX01000187.1:0-103 GCF_000241365.1 Pseudoalteromonas sp. BSi20480
GCGTGGCAATTGTAGGGAAATAAAAACAACCCAAGCTAAGTCACCACCGAACTTGAGTTGCCTTTCACACTGACAACATCTTCACACACAATATAAAGATTCT
>NZ_BADX01000186.1:0-231 GCF_000241365.1 Pseudoalteromonas sp. BSi20480
AGATGAAGATTCCGTAAGTGAAACGCAAACAGAGTCGTTAGTCGAAGAAAACGATGACATTGATACTGCTTTGGCCGGTTCTGTCGATGATTTAGCTGATGCACAAGAAGAGTTAAATGTTGATGATGTCGAGTCTTTAGCTTCAGCTTTGATTGATGAATCTGAATCGGAAAATGAGTCTGAAGAAGAGCCAGAGCTTGAAGATAAGCCAGAGCTTGTAGAGGAGCCAGA
>NZ_BADX01000185.1:0-1279 GCF_000241365.1 Pseudoalteromonas sp. BSi20480
GATCTTCACCCGATAAAGTGGACACCGTCCACGTTTCAATTAACTGCCGATTCAAACTCGGCAGGTGATTTATATCCTAAACTCGAATGCAATCGCTGTCTATTGTAAAAGTAATTTAGGTAAACCTTTAATTTTGATAATAGTTTACCGCTACTCTCAAATTTATTTCCTCGAATTAAGTCTGCTTTAAGCGAATGAAAG
This sequence comes from Pseudoalteromonas sp. BSi20480, assembly GCF_000241365.1. NCBI lineage: Bacteria > Pseudomonadati > Pseudomonadota > Gammaproteobacteria > Alteromonadales > Pseudoalteromonadaceae > Pseudoalteromonas > Pseudoalteromonas sp. BSi20480. The sequence continues at coordinate 202 of NZ_BADX01000185.1, forward strand.
AACGACTCGACTTCTGCGTTGTCAGTACAACACCCAGGCCTATTCATACTGGCTTTGATGTTTTTGCTAGCCAAATACTTTTGTACAACGTGAGCACGGTATTCTGCACCTCGGTCAGTGTGAAATAATACACTTTCTGTTGGCTGTCGTTTTTTTATCGCAAGCCTTAGCGCCTTTAACGTAAGCTCCGTTGTTTTGTTTTTACCAAACGCCCAGCCGATTACTCGACGTGAATATAAGTCGATAACCACTGCAAGGTAATGCCAACGAGCCCCGACTTTTAAATACGTAATATCGCCAGACCACTGTTGGTTGATTGCTGTGGCCTTTTCACTATCTTTGCGTTTATTTTCTATCTCTTTATAAAAGAACTTAACCTTCGCCGGTTTACTGTAAGTCTTAAGCGCCCTAGCTCTTAAACCGTTTTCTCGCATTAAGCGGGCAACACGTTTTTGGCTTGTGTTTACACCTTCTTTTTTTAGCGCATGAAATACGCGTGGGCTACCATAGGTTTGATGATTGACATTGAAGACGTGTTTTATCTTCAGCAACAAATTAGCATCTGACAGCGCTCTAGCTGACACTGTACGCTCACGCCAAGCATAGAACCCACTACGCGACACATTAAGCCAAGAACACAAGTATTTGACGCCTAAGGCTTGTCCGAACTTTTGGATGAATCCAAATCGTTCTGATGTACTTCCGCCAGATACCGTTGCCACTTTTTTAGCAGGTCATTCTCCTGCTTGAGACGCTCATTTTCTTTCTTAAGCTTTTGAATGTTATCCAGCTCTTTTTTTGTTGGGAGTTTACTCATTGTTTTGTTGTTGCTTTGATGGCGCGGCGTGTTTTTAAACTTACCTTCTCGATACTCTTTTCGCCAACGACTAAGCATTAACGGATGAATATCCAGCGCCTCGGCAACGTCCTTTGACATGACATCGTCTCGTAAGCTTAGTTCGACTGCTTTGATTTTGAAATTAACGGGGTAAAACCAAGTCTTTCTAGGTTGGGTATATCTAGGCATGTTAGCCTCCTCAAAGTGATGAGGAGGTGTCCACTAAAACGGGTGAGGAGC
>NZ_BADX01000184.1:0-447 GCF_000241365.1 Pseudoalteromonas sp. BSi20480
TCTTTGTGAATAATGGTTTTTAATGCACAAAGAGAAGCGAATGAGGAGCCAAAGTGAATAGGGCTATTTTTAGCTTGGTTTTGTAGACGTAGAGCTTGCTCACGTTAGAAGCGCAGCTTCTTGCTAAAAAATAAATATCACCACAGAGCACACCGAGGCGCTTCGCGCTACACAGAGTTAAAAAATATTGGGTTGGTCACTTTTTCTGATCTTCTCCTTCACTTCTCCGTGGTAACACAATCATTTTATTAACCCCCGTAAAAGCGTTGCTTTTAAACGCCAGCAAGCTGCGCGTCTACCAGTAAATTTAACCTCTTTTTGAATAATAGGTTTTTAGGGCTTTAATGAACAAAGAGAAGCGAATGAGGAGTAAATGAGAAGAGCCAAGCCATTTGATTTATTGGTTTTTTAATCACGAGTCACTTAATCACTTTTCTAAAAGCGCAG
>NZ_BADX01000183.1:0-220 GCF_000241365.1 Pseudoalteromonas sp. BSi20480
CTATCAAAAAAAAGTAGCTCTACATTCTGAAATAATCGGGGATTCTGAAATTCTTGAAATCCCTAACACTAAAAAAGCCTTAGGTAGTAGTTACATGGAGCGGTTTCCACACCATGATTTTGAACAAAAAACTACTTGGGTTGTTTTTACTAAAATTGCAGAGTTTAACTGTAATAGTTATGAACAAGCACAAGAAATGGCTATGCAGTTTAAGTAAAAC
>NZ_BADX01000182.1:0-21532 GCF_000241365.1 Pseudoalteromonas sp. BSi20480
CTTTAATGCACAAAGAGGAGTGAGTGAGGTTGCTACTCTTTTGTTTGTAGCTTTTTAGCGCGTTCTTCTGCGTCTATTAATGCTTGTGATTTAGGGGCGCGTTGTTTTTCTTCTATTTTGGGTTTTTCGGCTGAGTTTGGGTCCCAACTTGCGTCAAGTGATAGGTTGGCAAATGGGTTGCTGGCATCTGCTTTTTTAGGCTCAGCTGTAGGGGTTTTAGGTTCGGCTTTTGTTTCAGATGCTTTTGGCTCTGGTTGAATTGTTTCACGGGTGTTTTGTGGCGATGGTGGCTCCGGCTCAGTTTGTGTTGGCTCTGTATTACGTGGTTTTTTCTTTTTGCCGGGTAGTGGTGCATTAGGATCGAACGTGCGTACTTCGGGCTCTTTAAAGTCGTGTTCCGTTTTAAATGCAAGCGCTTCTGGCTCGGGTTTATCTAATTTAGTAGGTGTACTTGTTGGTAGCGGCTCAGGTGTTTGCTCTGCTGGTTGTTCAGTTTTTTTAACAGGCTCTGCTGGTGTTGGCTCTGGTTTTACTGGGCTGTGCTTGCGCTGTTTTTTTACAGGTTTTGCATCTGGATCAAAGTCGCGTACTTGCGGTTCGTTAAAGCTGCTGGCGTTTTTAATACGCTCTAACGTAGTTTTAGCTGCGGCTTCAAACTCGGCGGTATTAGGTTGTGGTTTTTCTTCGCTTGGTTTGTCATTACTAACTGCGTCGTTAGTAGGGGCTTTTGGCTCGGCTGCTTCAGTAGCCAATTGCTCACTGGGTGCCGGTGTTTTGTGTGTAGTTTTTGGTTGCTGTTGCTCTGAGGTTACATTAGCTGTTTGTTTTTCGGCGCTTTGTGTATTTTGTGTTTGCGTACTAACTGCTGTAACGGCTGCGCTGGCATTGGTTTGTTTTGCGCGGCGCAAACGAATGATCACCATTGCGCCAATAAGCACAACCAGTACTAATACAAAACTTGGTAATAATAACGAGCTAGGTTGCTCGCGCGCTGGTTGTGGGGCAATCACTGGCGCTGGTTTTATCACTGGCGCTACTGTTGGCTCTGTGGGTTGTTTAACCGGTGTCGCTTGCTCTGTTACTTGGCTTTGCGCTGGCTCTTGTACTTTTTTTGATTCTTCCTCAAGCACTTGTGCTGAAGCTTGTTCACGTTTTTGAGTTACTATTGGCTCTGCTAGCGTTTGGTTGTCAGCTGTGTTGTTAGGCTCGTTTTTTTCAGTAGGTGTAGGTTGTGTAGGCTCTACATTAATGGTCACTTCGCTTGCGTTAGCGTCAATCATGTCGCTAATTTGCTGTTTTTGCTCATCGGTTAAGTTTAGTGTTTTTTCGTCTATTAGCCCATCGGTGGTTTGGTTGGTGGGCTCAATAACCGGAGCAGGTTGCACATTGTTTGGTTGTGGTTGGGTTACTATTACGCTTGGCTCTGGCTCTTTTACTACTGGTTTAGGCTGAGTAAGTACTTGCTTAGGTTTGTTGCAATGTTTTTTATAGTCACGCGCCGCTTTACGGTATTTTTCGCTTGTTTTGTTATTACTGTATTGCTGTACTTCTTGCTTTATAAGTATGCACATTGCTTCGTTATAAGCAGCGCTATTAACACTATAAAATAAGGCAAAACAAAGCGTCAGGCGTGTGAGTAAAGTGGTCATAAGGGCGGTTAGCGTTTAAACATTAATAAGTTGATTTTAAGCGTAAAATTAAAAATTATCTAGGGGGGTATTACGCTTAATGGCGGGCGAATATGGCTAAGCTTATTTGCTTTAATATTAAAGCTTAGCCAGGCGGTTATTAAATAGCGCTGAGTAAGCGCTATTTTATTAGCTTATTACCATTAGGCTGCGGTATTCGTCGTAGGCAAATTGGTCGGTCATACCGCTAATGTAATCTTGAATTAACCGGCATCGGTAATAAAATTCGTAGGCTGCAAAGTGGTCGGGCTCTTCTTGCATGGCGTCTATGGCATGTTGGTAGCTGTTTAGGTGCTTTTTAGAGAGTTTTTTAACAAGCCTTGATTCTATTAGTAGGCGTTTGTCGCCATTTAGTGCGCGTTTAAAGTCGTCGCTTGTTAATTGCAGTAGTGGTTTGTAGCTGTCTAGTAGGCCGTTAATAATTCTGTAGCCTTGTAGCTCAAGTTTTTCAACTTCTTTATCTGAAAACACATGCGCTTGGGCAACTTGTTTAAGCGTTTGTGTTACGGCGTGCAAGTGGCTTCGGTCTTCTAGTAGGGCATGGTTAAAGTCGCCGTGATAAATGGGTTCTATGTTTTCTATAAAGCGTTTTGCGGCATGGTTAACTAGCGGGTGCAGCAGGGCTACACGCAGGTATATAAAAAATTCGCTATTAAAATTATACGGTTGTGCTTTGCCACGCTCTAGTGCGTAGTTTACCGCTTTGCTAACAAAGTCTTGGTGTTCGGTGTCGTCAATGGTTAGGTTTATAAGTACTTTTTGATAGTGATTTTTAAGCACGGTGCACAGTAGCTCAATGGTTATTATGCCTTTTTCTACGGCGTCTTCTATGTCGGCTAGGCAGTACGATATATCGTCGGCGGCTTCCATTATGTAACTGGCAGGATGGCGACAGTAGGGCTCTATGGTTAACTCGTTTTGTAATGCTTCAACAAAGGTTTTTTCACTGTAGTAATAGCCTACTTTTTTCATTAAGTAGTTTTTATTTTGGGGTATGTCTTTTACATCAAGTCCTGCTGGGCGGGTGTATTTTAAAATACCTGCACTTTGGCTGTAGGTTAGGTTAAGGGTTTGCAACGAGTGAATAATACGAATGCCCTGGGCGTTGCCTTCAAAGTTGCAAATGTCTTGCGCTAGGTGCTTAAAAATAACGCCTATGCCGGTGTTTGGCTCGCGGCATCGCTCGGGAGTTACACTGGCTAAATTAGTATTAAACCAGTGGTTTATTGCGGCTTCGCCAAAGTGGCCAAACGGTGGGTTGCCAATGTCGTGCATTAGGCAAGCCATTTCTACTAGGCTTTCGAGTGGGCGTTCTAGGTCGGTTAAGCCATAATTTTTTTGTTGCTCAAAGCTTAGGTTGGCAAAAATACGCTGTACAATAAAGCGGCCAACTTGTTGTACTTCAAGCGAGTGGGTTAACCTTGAACGCACAGCCGCGTTTCGCTCAAGCGGAAATACTTGTGTTTTTTGTTGCAAGCGACGAATAGCGGCGCTGTTCATTATGCGGCCACGGTCGCTTTCGAGCGCCATTTGTAAATTAGAGGTGGTTCGGTACATACGCGCGGGGGTTATTTTTTTACTAAAGTCGATAGTCATCGGTGTCCTTGTTTGTGTTGATGACTGGCGAGGTAAATGCGCGTTGTCATTCGTTTTTAATACTTACTAGCTAATATATACACCTAGAAGAGTTAGGTACAGGTGCTTGTATCATTTAAGGCCTGGCAATTGTATTATAAAGTTATATTTTTCAGTATTTAACGTATTTTAATGTAGGCGAGTATTTGTAATGAAGTATGGATTTGTAAAGGCGATGATGTGGGCACTTTTGGTGTTAACCAGCCATACGGCGTTTGCAGCAAAAGAGCAAACGGTAGTACTTGTGTCGATTGACGGTTTTAGGTGGGACTACATTGAAAAACACGGCGCACCTAATTTAAAAGCTATGGCCGATAAAGGTGTAAGGGCACAAAAGTTAATACCGGTTTACCCCACAAAAACGTTTCCTAATCATATTTCTATTGTGACTGGGTTATTGCCAGTGAATCACGGCATTGTTGATAACAAATTTTGTGACAAAGCGCGTAATAACGAATGTTACAGCATGGGTAAAGCATTAGGCGACAGTACGTGGGTAAAAGGCATTCCGCTGTGGAACTTAGCTAAAATGCAGGGGCTTAAGTCGGCGGCGTATTTTTGGCCTGAGTCTGATGCGCGTTTTAATGGTATGACTCCCGACTATTTTTATCATTACTCTAAGCATAGTGAGTACCAAGGCCGGGTTGATCAAATTATTCAGTGGTTGAGCTTACCTAAAGCGCAGCGCCCTCGCTTTGTTGCGAGTTATTTTTCGTTAGTCGATAGCATGGGGCACGAATTTGGCCCCGACGCACCACAAACACGCGATGCAGTTAAACAGCTCGATACGTTAATGGGGCAGTTGCAAGCGCGTTTAAATAAATTAGAACAAGATGTGAACTTAGTGATTGTGTCGGACCATGGTATGGCGGTTGTTGATCCTGATAAAAGCATTTTGTTGAACACGTTACCTAGTGATGACGGTTTTATAGTTAAAAATACGGGGCCGCGTTTACTAATATATGCAAAACCCGAAACCAGCGTAGCCGACATAGCCAATTACAAAGCGCGTTTAAGCGAGGCGGCAAATGGCCGTTATACAGTGTTAACTGATGAGCAGTTGGCTGGGTATCATTATAATAAAGGGAGCCGAGTGGGCGATATTATAGTGCAAACTAACGCGCCTGCTGTATTTACCAGTAAGGGTAAATCGACGTATGTTGGCACACACGGTTACGCTTACACAGACGACATGGCAGCCACGTTTCTTGCAACTGGGCCCGCATTTAAACAAGGTGTAAGCCTTAAAAAAGTAAATAACCTTGACATTTACCCGGTGCTTGCAAAAGTAATGGGCTTAAAGCTATTAAATAAGGTAGATGGCGATGGTAAAACGTTAATGCCGGCTATTAAGCAAAAGGTTGTTGTGCATTAAAAAGAGCGCATAACGCGCTCCAAAGGGACTAATGCTAATCCGCAAAATAGATCACTTAATTAAACGGATTGGACTAACAAAATAACGTAAGCGGGCATTACATATGCCCGCTTTTTTGTGCTCATTTATTTAAAGTTAGCAATACTTGTTTTTGTAGCCGTTACAGTGCGAATTGCGTATGCCTGGTTTGTAATACCGTAAGGAATACCGTTTACGCTCCAATTTGGGTTAGAGAAGTAATCGTACTGTGTTGCGCTACCAAATACTTGTGGGTACGCCATGATACTTGCAAACTCGTTTTGTACACCGTGGCCCATGCCGTCAGTGTAAACACCACCCGACGTATCACCTTGTTTACGTGAATGCGCTAAGCCTTGGTTATGGCCTAGCTCGTGTACAAATGTGCTTGCGCCACAGTCAATCGCTGTTATTGAGTACATACGATCGCTCATTGAGCTGTAAAGGTTGCCGTTTGTTCCTTGCCCAACCCATGCTAAACCACATGAAATTAAGCCAGCACCTGCACTTTGACCCATACCTAGCACTGCTACCATATCGGCTTTCCAGCCTGTGCGTAGGTTATCTACGTAGCTGCTGTTTGTTACTGCATTAAGCCAATCTTCAGATGGGGTAATTGCGTAGTCGCCTAAGTTTTGCGAGCCCACTAAACGCAGCGTAATGTCTACGCCATTTTGGCTGTAAACTTGATTACTAAACGCAATAAGCTGGTTAATTTTTGTATTAATATTGCTGGTTGCTGCAGCCGACTGGTCGGTATATAAAATACCAATATCGATTGTTTCTGCTTGAGCTGTGCTTGCAGCGCACAATGCAGCTGCTACTGCTGTTTTGATGATTACATTCTTCATTGTTGTATTTCCTTACTCTTGTAGTGGTTAATATAGTTATTATTAAATTTTGCTTAAGCATAACGAGCACGCTTAAGCAGCCATTTAATGGGGCTTAATATAAAAAATTAGGTAATAGCAATCCGCCATAGCACTTAATTAAGCGGGCGGAATAAGTGATTAGCCGTCGGTTTTAGGCGCAAACATATCGCCAGTGTTATCGGTTTTTGGTTGTGGGGCACTTACGTCGTGCTCAATATGGCTTTTATATAAATCGCGTTTAGCTGCTATCCAGCCGTATTGGCCTTTGCTTTCAAATACGTAGTTACCAGAAGGCGCGGTAAACTGACCGTATATAGCGTCTTTCCCAACGGTAAGTACCGTGTTGTGCATACGTCCGTCAACGCCAAGTACTTTTCCAAAAATGCTTTTGTCACCATTGGCCGACTCAATAACGTTAGTGACTTCGGCTGTATAAGTTTCGGTTGTTTGTGGAATAGCTAAATCAAAGTTTTCGCCTGTTTTTAGTGCTTGTAAAGTGGCTAAATCAAACTCTATGTAAGCCTCGTTATTAAGGTCGGTAGGCAGTACTTTGGCATTGGTAAGTACTGCTTTGGCACGATCTGATAAGCGGTTTACCGCGTCAAAGCTTTCAAATGGAGCTGTTTGTTCTATTTTTGGCGTGGCTTTTATAGGGTCTTTACTCATATCAATAGGCGCAGGCGCTTTGGTTGTGCGTGTTTTTTGTAGATCAATAGGAACAAAATCGATCGCTATTGGAGCAGTAGGCTCCTCGGCTTTTTTGGTCTCAATTACTCCTTTGTAAATGGCAAATGCGAGTACCGCAGTAGCAATGGCAGCAATGATTAAACGCTTCATTTGTTTCTCTTTTGGTGTTTTTGGTTAACTATTTGTTACGTTTTATACTAAGTGAGTAATTAGATCAAGTTTGGTTTTATAGTATTAATATATTGTTTTTTGTATTTTTTAAGTTGTTGTAAAGTAATGGTTAGCTTGTTTTTAGTACATTTTAGGTATTGCTTTTTGTAGGCTTTATGCGGCCTGTGGCGCTTTTATAGGTACTTGTTTGTTTTTTAAAATGCAATAATTTAAAGGCTCAAAACTTTTTAAAATAAAAATGAAAATAATTCACGATTCTTACACTAATAGTTAATTGCATTGTAAAAATGAGCAACGTATGTTGTGTGCATAAAAATAAATGCAAGAGGGATATATGGCGTTTTCAGATCAATTACTTAACCGAGCAACCGCTGGATTAGTGGCAGTGATTATTGGTTTTGCAAGTTCCATTGCATTAATTTATCAGGTTGTGATCACCCTAGGGGGGACGCCTGATTTAGTTGCGAGCTGGATTTTAATGCTAGGTTTAGTAATGGGAACAACCTCAATAGGTTTATCTTACTATTACAAAGTTCCTGTTTTAATTGCATGGTCGACCACTGGGGCTGCTTTGCTTATATCAAGCGCACAGGGATATAACCTAAACGAGGCGGTTGGGGCATTTATGTTTGCCGCGTTGTTGGTTTTTTTGTCGGGTATAACGGGTTGGTTTGAAAAAATAATGAACCGAATACCCAGCGAACTTGCCTGTGCCATGTTAGCGGGCGTGCTGGTTACTTTTGGTATTGATGTATTTAATTTTATGAATGATATGCCCTTAGTTATAGGGTTAATGGTATTGGTTTATTTTGTAGGTAAGCGCTTTTTTGCGCGTTTTGCCATGCTAAGCGTGTTAATTGTGGGGGTGTTATTAGCGTGGCAATTTGGCCATGTAGATACCAGCGCATTGCAGTGGAAAATGAGTCACTTTACCTATATTGCGCCTTCGTTTAATTTACAAGCCTGTATAAGCATTGGTTTACCTTTATATATTGTGACAATGACCTCTCAAAATCTGCCAGGTATTGCTGTGTTAAAGGCGCATAATTACAAAGCGCCTATTTCGGCAACGCTTAATGTGACGGGGCTAGTAAATGTACTTTGTGCGCCGTTTGGAGCGTATTCAATTAATTTAGCTGCGATTACGGCGGCTATTTGTATGAGTGATGAGGCTGATAAAAGCCCGGATAAACGCTATTGGGCAAGTATTGCAGGCGGTGTGTTTTACATTTTAATGGCGTTGTGTGCTGCAACTTTAGTCGGTTTGGTGGCAAGTTTGCCGCAGGCACTTATTTTGGCGTTAGCGGGTATCGCTTTGTTTGGCACTATTGCAAATAGTTTGCAGCAAGCGTTAACGGGTTCGCAATATACCGAGGCTGCAATAGTGACGTTTTTAGTTACGGCGTCTGATTTAACGATGTTTTCAGTAGGATCTGCTTTTTGGGGAATTATAGCGGGTGTATGTACAGTAATGATCACTCGTAAGGGTTAATGACGGTGGGTTTTAGGTACTAAAGCGCAGCGTCTCTTGACTTCTTTGTGATCAATTGGCTTTTAAAACTGTAATGCACAAAGAGAATAAAATGAGAAGTAAATGAGCCGAGCAATACCAATGTTTAGTTTGGTTTTGTAGACGTAGAGCTTGCTCACGTTAGAAGCGGCAGCTTCTTGTTATTTAAAAATAAATATAACCACAGAGCACACCGAGGCGCTTTGCGCTGCACAGAGTTAAAAAATATTGGTTTGGTCACTTCTCCTGGCCTTCACTTCTGGGTGGTGAGTTAATTACTTTATACCCCGTAAAAGCGTTGCTTTTAAACGAAAGCAAAGCGCGTCTACCAGTAAATTTAGAAATAATGAGCTTATAAAACTGTAATGCACAAAGAGGAGTGAATGATCAGGGCAAAGCTAATGTTTAGTTTATTTTTGTAGACGTAGAGCTTGCTCACGTTAGAAGCGGCAGCTTCTTGTTATTTAAAAATAAATATAACCACAGAGCACACCGAGGCGCTTTGCGCTACACAGAGTTAAAAAAATATTGGTTTGGTCACTTCTCCTGGCCTTCACTTCTCGGTGGTGAGTTAATTACTTTATACCCCGTAAAAGCGTTGCTTTTAAACGCCAGCAAGCTGCGCGTCTACAGGTAAATTCAGCCATGGCATTGTAAATGATGGGCTTTTCAGTAACTCTAAAAGCGCAGCGTCTCTTACCCTCTTTGTGAATAATGGGCATAAAAAAAGGCGTTAATATTAACGCCTTTTTTATATTTAGTTGATTACAACATTGGTTTTAACACATCAAATATGGCTTCAATGTGGTCGTCTCTGTCGTTTAAAGCTGGGATGTATCGGTATTTTTCGCCGCCCGCTTCTTCAAATATTTCGCGGTTTTCGCCTTCTAACTCTTCTAGTGTTTCAAGGCAGTCGGCGCTAAAAGCGGGGCTTATAATTGCCACATCTTTAATGCCTTCGGCTGGCAGGCTTTCTAGCGTTGCATCGGTGTAGGGCTTTAACCACTCTGCTTTACCAAATCGGCTTTGGAAAGTGCTAATGACATTGTCTTTATCAAGGCCAAGCTTTTCAACAACAAGTCGCGTTGTTTGTAAGCAAAGGCAATGATATGGGTCGCCGTTGTCTAAAAATAATTTTGGCATACCGTGGTACGAAAAAACAATTTTTTGCGGCATCCCGTTGGCTGCTAGATCTTCGCTTATGCTATTAGCTAACGATTCAATATAAGTGGTGTTTTTGTGATAGCCGTTTATAAAGTGAAGCTCAGGTACCCAGCGCCATTTGCGTAGCACGCTTGATACAGCGTCAAATGTAGACCCTGTTGTAGGGCTTGAATACTGAGGATACATTGGCATGATAATTATGCGCGTGAGGCCTTTGTCTCTTAGCTCTTCAAGGCCTGCTTCTATTGAAGGATTACCGTAGCGCATGGCCATAACAACTTCGGTGTTTGTGTAGCCTTTTTGCTTTAACAATGTGTTGAGCTTTTCGCTTTGCTGGCGCGTAATGTGCGTGAGGGGCGACCCGTTTTCTGTCCAAATGCTTTTGTATAGCTTTGCTGAACGTTTTGGACGTACTCGTAGAATAATGCCATGTAATATGATCATCCAAACAAGGCGTGGTATTTCTACTATACGTGGGTCAGATAAAAACTCGCGTAAGTAAATACGCAGTGCCGCGGCTGTTGGGGCGTCTGGGCTCCCTAAGTTAGTAAGCAGTATTCCCGTTTTTTGATTAAAACGCCCGTCGTGGGGATTGTCGGTTACGGCAGAAAATCGCGACACGTTGTGCTCCTTCAAGCAAAGTTATATGTATATTTTAGGCTTATTGTAACGAAAAAAAGCCTGCTTTAGATCAATCATTTAGCGCTTTTAATCATAATTCTAAAGGGGGTTGGTTTTTTAGCTTCAAGTTGTTGTAACTTTTCAATTGATTTACGGCTAAACACATGGCCCTTAGGTAATAACATAATGCCAGTGTGGCTTTGTATCGAGTTCCCCAATACCATATTTTCTTTAAGCTCTTGAGCATTACAAATAGTGACCGAACCCGCTGTGCTTTTCTTCTCTTTCATTTTGTTGTGGCTGGCTTCAAGTGCTCGCACAATTTTTGGATGATAAAACGTACCGCTGTAAAGTTTTATAGTGTCGAGTGCATGCTGGTGATGTTCGGCCTCGTTATCGCCCACACTTTGTTCATAAGCTTCCCAATAATCACGTGCAACGCTTAATACCATGGCACCAATGGGTATTTCGTTACCCGAAAGCCCTTTAGGTAACCCGTTGCCGTTATAGCGCTCATATTGATAGTAAATAGCATCAGATACATCGTGTAAATGCAGTGCAGGCATAAGCATTAGCTGCGCGGTGCTTGGGTGTGTGTAAAAGGTTTTGCGTTGTGCTTCGGTTAGTTTATTCACTGGTTTTTTATAAAGATCGGGGTCCATGGCTAGCAATCCTATTTGTGCTAGGTAACCCGCAGTTGGCGCAAGTTCGATACTTTTTTGTGATGCATTTAAGTACAAGGCTATATGCGTACAGGTATTAGCAATGTTTTGTGCTCTGTTACCATCGAGATAAGGGTTTGCATTAATAAAATTGTAGAGCAGTTCTACGGTAGATTTATGCTCGTTTTTTTCTCGTTCATTTGCTTTTTCAAGCTGCCTGAGCACTTGTTTTATTTGCTTTGTACGCTTTTCTACTCTGAGTTCTAACGACTGGTTCAGTTCGGTTAATTGCGCATTTTGTTTTTTGACATGCGCTTGAAGTAGTTCGTTGTGCTTTTTTAAGCGAAACTTTTCAACTGCTGATTTTATAACCCCGATTAAGTGATCGTTTTGCCAAGGCTTTTGAATGTAGGCGTTAATACCCCCATCGTTTACTGCACTAACCGTTGACTCTAGATCAGAATAGCCCGTTAGCAAAATACGTTGAGTATCAGGAGCTAGCTTTTTTGCTTTGGCTAAAAACTCTGCGCCGCTCATTTTGGGCATACGCATGTCACTTATGACCACATCAAACTGTGTGGCTGTCATTTTTTGAAGTGCGTCGTGTCCGTCGGTCGATACAACCACATTAAATTTGTTCATTCGTAACAGCCGTACAAGTGACTTTAAAACACTTGCTTCGTCGTCTAGGCATAAAATGTGGGCAGGTCTGTTGTTAAATTCTTCTAGTTCAGAGGTTTTTTGCATAAAAGTAAAGCCAGCCAAATCTGATATACGGTTAAATTTAGTCTAACCTCGGCTTATAAACAACTGAATTGTCAGATTTTATTAACCACAACAAATTTTATTAATGCGTGAATTTAAAATGCATAAAAAAACAATAAAAACCCAGCGTAAAAAGCGAATTTTTAGGCTATTTTTTTGCAGAAATTACTAATTACTTCTACTCTAAAACAGAAGGTTACGTACTAATATTGTATAGCGAGGACTGTATGCCAATACCGGTTACAATAGCTGATGACTCAGCACTTTCAAGAAAAACAATTAAACGCGCACTTCCTGAAGATTGGGATATTACGATTCACGAAGCTAAAAATGGAGTTGAAGCGCTAGACGCTGTGCATGCTGGGTTAGCGGAGGTACTGTTTTTAGACTTGCAAATGCCACAAATGGATGGCTTTGAAGTGTTAAAAGAGCTGCAGCAAGAGCATCAAAAAACCATTGTTATAGTAATTAGTGCAGATATTCAACCTGCAGCACAGGCGCTTGTTAGCTCTATGGGCGCTTTTAGGTTTTTACAAAAGCCTTTAAAAGCCGACCAATTACGCGAAACCTTGCTGGATGTTGGCTTGTTATGATTGAAATAAACGAAGACGAGCGCGATGCGCTTCAAGAAATAATGAACATTTCTATGGGGCAAGCGGCCGATGCGCTTGCTCGACTGATTCAAACCAAAGTGTCTTTGTCTATTCCTGCTATTCAAGCAATGTCTCCTGAAGATTTTCAGGGAATGATTAATAGCCTTTCAAATAACTGGTTTGCCCGGCAGTCGTTCACAGGCACCATTCGTGGTGAAGTGATAATGAGCATGCACAAAGACGGTTGCAATGCGTTGGCTCAAGTGATGGATTTTGACTTACCGCTCGATGAAGCCGCAACAGAAGAACTTGTTTTAGAAATTACCAACATTTTATCTGCTGCTTGCTTACAAGGCTTTACCAGCCAGCTTGAGTTATCAACGCAATTAAATATGCCTGCGTTTTATTATCCGGTGCAATCTGCTCATAGTAATGAGTGGTCGTCTATTTTAATTATAGAAGTTGAATTTTTTATTGAGCAAATGCAATTTGATGCGCGCATACTCATTGGCTTAAGTGAAGGGTCTATAGAACAGCTGTTAATACCAATCAAAGCCTTATTGGAGGATTGATGGAAAAAAGCGAGTTTGAACGTGTCATTGATCAACTTCCTATTGGTGCCTGTATTATAAATCAGGATATGACAATCACTTTCGCTAACCCTACGTTTTTAGGTGGATTAACCATTCGCCAACCCGATTTAGTTGGCCAACCTCTATTAACTGTATTTGAAGAACAAGCGCGTTTTTTAAAACGTAAAATTGACAGTGTATTTATTTTAAAAAACCCAAGCTTTAGTTACTGGCAACAACGCCCCCATGTATTCCCCATGCGAAGCAGTCGTCCTATTACCGGGGATGAGTCGCAAATGTATCAAAATGTGCAATTTATGCCGCTATCAAATGAAAATGCGGAGGTGACACACGTCAGCATTTTTGTGACAGATGTAACCGCAGAGGCCAGTTATTTTATTCAGCAATCTGATTTAAAAAATGCGCTAGAAGACGAGCATCAACAATTAAAGGCAATGCATCAAGAGTTAAAAATAGCGCAAAAGAAAATGCTGCAATCAGAAAAAATGGCGTCTATAGGTCAGTTGGCTGCAGGGGTTGCACATGAAATTAATAACCCAATAGGGTTTGTGAGCTCAAACCTAGAAACGCTCAAGGATTATGCATTAAAACTAATAAAAACAACGCAGACGCAAAAAAAAATCATTGTAAAACAGGCTGAAGATCGCTTTATAAAATTACTTGAGGATGTATACGAACGCCAGGGTGTTGACTTTATACTAGAAGATTTACCAGAGCTACTCGATGAGTCGCTAGATGGCGCAGAGCGAGTTAAAAAAATTGTTAATAGCTTACGAGATTTTGCATTAAGCGATGAAGAAAGCTGGATGGAAGTAGACTTATGCGCTGAGATTGAGTCTACTTTGATTGTGTTAAAAAATGAGCTCAAATATAAAGTTCAAATTGAAAAGCAGTTCCCTGCAGAGCCTGTTTTTATATGGGGTAAGGCCAGTAAAATACGGCAACTCTTGTTTAATACTATTTTAAACTCGTTACAGGCTATGGTTTCTGGAGGAACACTGACCATTGAGTGTAAGCAAGAACAAGACAAAATAAGGCTTATTATTGAAGACACTGGCGCAGGTATTGCTGAGTCTGATTTAGAGCGAATTTTTGACCCCTTTTATACAACCAAAGAGGTTGGACAAGGTACCGGTTTAGGCTTGTCTGAGGTGTACACCATTATTGAAGAGCACGAAGCAAGTGTTGATGTACTGAGTAAAGTGGGTGAAGGCAGTCGCTTTGTGTTTGTTTTCAATACCCCAAAAAGTTCATGAGTTAAAAAACAGCGCGAAGAGAGGTGTGTTTTGTGACTAAAGGTTGATTGAATAGTGTTGCTGGTATTGTTTATTATTAGCTAATTATATTGGATTGGTATTTTTTATTATATTATTTCTTTATGATTGGGTTGGTGGTTTGTAAATAGCAAGCGATATTTTTGCAATAGTGTTATGTAAAAAAATATGTAAGTTATAGCCATAACAATTTAAATGACGATAAGTGCTTTATTCGCTGTCGTATTAGCCGTTTTAATCTTTATTTGAGATTAAATAACAATGGGAGCCAATAGTGGAACCTAGTATCCTTTTGGTTGATGATGAAGAAAATGTCTTACGCTCTTTAAAGCGCGTTTTAAAGCGCGCCGGCTTTAAACAAGTAGCTCTAGCGACTAGTGGACAAGAAGCACTGGCTTACTTAAAAGTACATGATGTGTCGGTGATTATTACCGATTACAGAATGCCTAAAATGACAGGGGCCGACTTACTAAGAGAAACCAAAAACATTGGCCAGATATAATAAACATAGTGCTTAGTGGTCGTGCTGATTTTAATTCGGTTGTTGAGCTTCTTAATCAAGGGCTTGCGATTAAATTTTTACAAAAGCCATGGGGCGAAGGTGAGCTGGTTGACACAATTAAACAAGCACAAAGGCTGTATTGCAAACGCATTGCACAGCACGAGCGTGATCAACTACTACTTGGAAGCGTAACGGCACTTATTGAAATAAATGAGGAAGGCAAAATAACTCGCTTTAATGCCCCCGCCCAGACTATTTTTCCTGGATTATACAGCTATGTTGATGATTACATAATTAATATAGACGCACAGCCAAATAAAGACGACTTGACGGCCTTTTTAAGTAATAAAACCAATATGTTATTTATTGCTCGTAAATGCGCAGAAAGCGAAAAAGAATACGAGTTTATTTTGGAACGTTATTGGTCTGATGATTTTTGTCAGTTACTGAAGTTGTCGGTTAACCCGAGTAAATCGAGTAACAAATTTTTAATAGAAAGCTTTGGTGATTTTTTAATTAAAGAACCTGCTTTTTATCAACAGCTAAATGAGTATGAAGGTGAAAACACTAGCTACACGGTTATTTTTATCGGTATTGCTAAATTTGAACTTATTGCTGATTTATTAGATTACCAAAGCGCTTACGAGTTTACACACTTGCTTGCAAAAGTATTGCACAATACCTTTGGTGAAAAGGTAAGAATGTGTCAAAAGCATTCTAACCAGTTTATGTTATCTGTACCTCACGCAAGTAACGATGCCACATTACTTGCCGCACTTAATAAAACAATGACCTTATTTACAGAGGCTATCCCCCAACGTTACAAAGGAATGAGTTTAGAGCTTTATGGTGTGTACGGCATTTTTCCTGACGATGTTTTGTCGGGCAAAGAGCTTATAAATCATCTTAGTTTGAATATGAACTACTTGGCTAAAAAACAGCAACGATTTTTTACCCGCTTTGATGCAGAGCTTGTGAATGACTACCGAAAAAACTTTGAACTAAGTAGGCTGCTTTTTAAAGCAATTGATAACGAAGAATTTAGTTTATGTTTTCAGCCAAAAATAGATTTAAAAACACATAAGGTAAGTGGTGCCGAAGTGCTTATTAGGTGGTACGAACCAACAAAGTATGGGTGGGTGTCTCCTAGTTTATTTATACCTATTTCTGAATGTGATGGCCAAATTATCGTTATAAGTCGATTTGTAATTTCACAGAGTTTTAAACAGCTTAAGCAATGGAACATGCAAAAAGTTGAAGTAGGTAAACTCGCTATAAACCTTTCTGCTCGGCAAATTAAAGAAGACCCTGAATGGATAGACTTTATGCTTGAGTCTCTAAATGAGAACAACCTCAGTGCATCAAGTATTCAGTTTGAGCTTACAGAGACGTATTTAATGGATGACTTACACGAATGTCAGCTGCAAATAACAAGGCTACGCGGCTTGGGTTTTGAAGTGCAAATTGACGATTTTGGCATTGGTTATTCATCGCTTGCGTATCTTTCAAAGTTATCAATCGATGGCATAAAATTAGATAAGGAGCTGATAAGTGGTTTAGATTCATCCCTTGAAATGCAAAGTATGATCAGAAACATTGTGCGTATGTCCCATGATCTTAATTTAAAGGTGATTGCAGAAGGAGTCGAGACGGCTCACGAATGTAAATTGGTAGAAAGACTTGGCTGTGATTATATTCAAGGTTTTTATTTTTCTAGACCTTTGCCTGCGGATGAGTTTTATGATTACTTAATAAATACTAATGTGCGCGGTGATGAATGAAAACAATGAGAGTAGTTTTATTTGACGACGAGCTGTTTATATTAAAGGCGCTACATAGAACTATTAACAGAATATACCCCGCTGCTGACGTTATTACGGTGAGTGGAATAAATGAATTTTGGTCTGTGCTTAAAAATAATAAATCAATAGACCTAATTATAAGCGATTACTTAATGCCGCACGTTAATGGATTAGATGTGTTAGAGCGCTGTTTAATTGAAAATTCGTACCCAGTGAGGGCTTTGCTCACGGGGGACCCGTCGTTAACCGAAAAAATGCGTCAATGTAACGTTGTGCATATGTATCTTGCTAAACCATTTAATAAAGACGATTTAATACTTTTGTTTAACAATGTGGCAGAATTAAAAGCACTCCCGTTTTCAGAAAGTATGAGAAGAAAACTGGGGGCAATGTCTAGCTTTCCGGTTTATCCTTCACTGCTGCAAGAGCTCAATACGCTTATTGATAGTGGAGAGTTTGACCTAACTGAAGTAGCCGAGCTTGTCTCTAAGGAGCCTGTTATTGTTGCTAAGTTGCTGCAACTTGCTAACTCGGCCTATTTGGGCTTCACACGTAAAACAGTCTCTATAGAAGAAGCCGTTTCTCGCCTTGGTACGACTATTTTATTGTCAATTAGTACATCATTATTAATGGCAGAAAATTTGCCTCCTTCTATATCGGCCATCGATCACGAAAAGCAAATACATGTTGCAACACATTATGCTAGTTGTGTTAAAAAATTTGCACAACATATAGGTATGAACTTAAAAGAGCAGGCTTTGCTATTTTCAGTGGCGCTATTGAGTTTTGTTGGTAAATTAATAAATGTTGAAGAAGTGACGGACCAACACAAATTAACTGAGTCTGAGCAAAGTATAAATTACCTCCATGTATCTGCTTATATCATGAAACTATGGGGGCAGAGTACGCAGCTGTGCGCATTAATTTTAAACTCCAATGAGTTAAAAACCCCCGCTGATAATTTGAGTAATACCCTTTATATTGTTCATCAAAAGTTATTTCAAAAGCAGTCTAACGAGGCCCTTATTGTTGGTTGTCAGCAACAGGGGATTTGTTCATCCTTTTGTGAGGCAATAAATACGTTTGAGTGGGAAGTGCTTTAAGCTTAACCTGCCTGTTTATTGTCAATTTACACATTTATTTACAGAACAAAAAGGAGATCTGGTTGCGTATTTTCAGTTTGGCAACTAAATATTAGTTATACAAGCTATAGGGATACTGGCATGAATGAAGTAGAGAGTCTTTTAGAAAGTGTATGTTTAAACGATGAAAAAAACCTTAAGTCGTTACAAAAGCAACTAAGTGAAAAAGAGTCCGAATTAGCACGGTATAAAAAAATGCTTGTCCAAAGTACTAAAATGGCAACATTGGGTACGTTAAGTGTTGATGCGGCTTCGGAAATAAGCACCCCATTGTCACAAGCAATTAATACGATAGATAACCTTAGCCATAGCAGCCCAATAATCTCCACATTACTAAATATCAGCGAGCAATACTTAAACGGTGAACTCAAAGAAAGCCAGTTTAAACACGAGCTCGACTTACTTAATTTACAACACCCATTTGCTTGGATTAGCAATGACTTGTCGGCCAAAATAAAAGACAGCGCGAGCACCTTAAGGCAGGTTAACTATTGCGTTCAAAATTTACTTAATTTTTCTGAATCTAATGAATGCCATGCAGTTCAGCTCGTCAACATAGTCGATGTTGCTGTAAATATGCTTAAGCTTCTTGAAAGTCAGCTATCGCTGTGCGCTATAAAAACCGATTTTGAAAATGTACCGCCTATTTATTGTAATTTAGCTTCAATTAATCAGCTTTTTGTTAATTTACTCATTAATGCCCGAGAAGCCTGTGAGCATAATGACACCAAAGGGTGCATTGTTGAAGTGCGTGTTTTTGAACAAAATAGCTTTATTTGTATTGAGATAAAAGATAACGGTTGTGGCATGACAAACCATGTACAAGAACAGATGTTTGACCCTTTTTTCACGACCAAAGAAGTAGGAAAAAATAGTGGGATGGGGCTAACTCTTGTGCACTCAATAGTGCAAGAACACGCAGGAAAGATACAAGTTAACAGCATAATAGAGACAGGTACGTCCATTTTATGCTCACTCCCCTTAAAAGAATAAGTTAATAAATAAATACTCAATGTAAATAATGTGTTAAGTATTTATTTTGTAAGTTTAATTCCTTGTTTGCATTAATTTTAGCCTTTTTGGTGTGTTTTTTTCTTAATTTGAACTTTATTTGCATACTTAGGCCTTTAATTTAAAATTTTTCATTTCTTTTTATTTGCTAATGTGCTAGGATGTTCCTCATTGGCGATGCTAAATCGCCAAATAAACTATAAGAACACACATAAACAGGGTCGTCACTATGTCAACATATCGTTTAAATACACTTGCAGCGGCAGTTGCATTTGCAGTATGCGCACCAGGCGTTGTTATCGCGCAAGAAGCCCCCGTTCAAGCTGCTAAAAATATTGAACAAATATCTGTATTAGGCTCTCGGGTGTCTAATCGCACCTCAACAGAGTCATCTTCACCAATAGATTTAATAGACTCAGATGATTTAAATAAAGGCGGTTACACTGAGCTTGGCCAAAGCCTACAAGCTACAGCACCGTCATTTAACTTTTCGCGTACGCAGGTGTCAGATGGTTCTGACTTATTTAGACCTGCTACACTTCGTGGTTTACAACCCGATCAAACGCTGGTATTGGTTAATGGCAAGCGCCGTCATAATCAATCTATTTTTGGCCTTAACGGTACTGTGGGGGCTGGTGCTGCGGGCACCGATATGAACGCAATTCCGTTAACTGCGCTTAAAGGCGTTGAAGTACTTCGTGATGGCGCAGCGGCAAAATATGGCTCCGATGCAATAGCGGGTGTAATCAACTTATCACTTAATAATTCAACAGGTGTAACAACGGGCTTTGTTCAGTATGGCGGCACAAGCGAAGGCGACGGCGACACAGTTACCGCAGGTTTAAACCGTGGTTTTGAGTTAGGTAACGAAGGTGGTTTTATTAATTTATCACTAGAATACCGAGATGCTGACGGGACTAACCGTGCAGAACGCGATACGGGTGGTTCGTTAAATGTAGAGCCCGGAACGCTTTCAGAGGATGTTCGCTGGGGACAAGGTAACGCTGATAGCGAATTTACATCGCTGTTTTACAATATGGCACTGCCTGTTGGCGATAGCGAGCTTTACTCTTTTGGTGGGTTCTCAGAACGAAGCGCGTTAGGTAATGGTTTTTATCGTAACTTTAACGAAGCGTCTAAAAACGTGACTCAAGTATACAGTGATGGTTTTTTACCGCGTATATACAATGAAGCACAAGATCTTTCGTTTGCAATAGGGTTTAAAGGGGATATAAACCCAGATTGGACTTACGATGTGTCGGCTGTATATGGTGAAAACCAATACGATTTTACCTCGCGTAATACCTTAAATGCGTCTTACGCTGCCGAGTACTTATTTAATAACCCTGATGCAAGCGATGCTGATATTGCAGCTAATGCAGGCCCAACCGGTGGCTATTCAGGTGGATTTAGATTTGATCAAACTACATTTAATGCTGATTTTAACGGCATTGTAGATATTGGTCGCAGTGAACCACTATACGTAACTATTGGCGCAGAATACCGAAAAGAAAATTACGAAATAGTACCAGGCAGCCAAGCGTCGTATGCTTGTGGTTTAGCTAATACTGATACTTCTTATCCGTCAGTCAATGACGAAAATCAATTTGCGCAGTGTGGATTTCAGGCGTATAACGGCCTACGCCCAGAAGCGGCAAATAAAAGTGATCGAAATAGCTACGCGATATTTGTAGATCTAGAAACGATGATCACAGATGCATGGAACGTTAGTGGTGCACTTCGCTATGAAGACTTTTCAGATGCGGGTGACGATTTAATTGGTAAACTAGCGACACGTTACGAGTTTAATGATGACTTTGCTGTTCGTGGTGCGGTATCAACTGGCTTTAGAGCGCCTTCGCTTCAGCAAAGCGGTTATACAGCTTTTACAACCAACCTAGGGTCGGATGGCTCGTTAACTCAGTCGTTTACTGCTAACACAGGCACGGCATTTCCAAGTGCGTTAGGGGTTGATACTTTAGAGCTTGAGACTTCAACTAACTACAGCGCGGGATTTGTTTACGATGTAAGCAGCGAGCTTTCACTTACAGTTGACTTTTACCGTGTGGAAATTAAAGACCGCATAACGTTAGGAAGTTTGTTATCGGCTGACGACGTATCGTTTAGCCCAGATGCGCTTGCTGCGCTTCAAGCTACAGGCGCAGTACAGGCTAATTACTTCTCAAACTCCGTTGATTCTACTACACAAGGTGTTGATATTATTGCTTCGTATCGTACTGAGATCGACGGGGCTAATTTGGGTGTTACTTTTGCTGGTAATTTGAACGACACTAAAATTGATAACGTAAATGCAGAAGAAGGTATTCCAGAAGCGGTTGCCTTTGATGACTTACAACGTAGCTTTTTTACTGATGGACAGCCAAGTGAGCGTGCCACGCTGACATTTGATTATGCGCGCGACGCATATACTTCAACACTTCGTTTTAATTACTTTGGCGAAACCGATGTAAAATACTTTGGTAACGACCATATTTCATTACCGGGAGAGCTTTCTCCAACGGGGTCGTTTAAACCAACAAGTACAGTTGAATCAGCAGTGTTAGTTGATGTAAACGTAAGTTATGACATTAATGAGATGTTTACGCTTTCAGTTGGTGCCGACAACGTATTTGATGAAACACCCGATGAGTTAGGTGATGACGAAGTGCTTAACTTTATTACCAATGGTGCGTTTAAATACCCTGTACGTGCATTGCCTTATGGCTTTGACGGGCGTACATATTATGCAAAAGTAAGCTTTGAATTTTAATTATTTAAGCTAAACCTGTTACTAAGCGCAGTTATTTACTGCGCTTTTTTTATGTTTATTTATTATGAAAAAAGAGCGTTGTGTAATGATAAAATTACTTGCAAGCTTGAAAATTAGGCATACAATCGCCACTTCTTATTGTTATAAATAGTTAGGAAATAAAATGGCTAAAAAATCGAAAAGCAAAGCCGCAAATAATAGTGCGGTAGACACCGGTCGGGGTGTTATTAATCATAATGCGCTGGCGGCTTTAGTAACCTCTAAAGTGTTTAAACCTCAAGTGGTAAAAGCTAAAAAAGGGAAAGGCTCATTTAAACGCAATAACAAACACGTAGGACGAGAGTCTTATTTAATCGCGGCTTAAATAGCACCGATCAAATAAGACTTTTAACTGCCTACTTTTTGCCGCAGCATGCGGGTAAGTGTGTTGTCTTTATCTATAATATGGTGCTTTAAGGCGCCCACGATATGTAAATTTAACGCGATAAGAAGTGCATTTGCTGTATGAGCTCTAGGCCGAACAAAGCACGTCTCAACCTTTTTGTAATTTATTGATCTTTATTAAAAATGCACAAAGAGAAGGGAATGAGGAGTAAATGAGAAGTGAAAGCTGTAGGCGCTAAGCTTGCTCGCGCAAGATGCTATTTTTTTCTCTAAAAGCGAAGCGTTTCTAAACC
>NZ_BADX01000181.1:0-13043 GCF_000241365.1 Pseudoalteromonas sp. BSi20480
AGATCTCTACCCTACATTAATGCGCCTATCGAAACTTCCTCCTCACTTGACCGATGAAGTACTTCAAAAAGCCATAAATAGAATGCAAAAAGGTAATCAAATAATGGTAGACGGCTTTATGTCGTTAGCTAATGCCGATGGTCAGCAAAACTATTCTGAAATGCAATCTTCTATAGAAAAAATAGAGCAAGGTTTAAGTCAATACAATAGTGGTTTAGCTACCAAAAGGGCGATAGCAGAAGGGCAGGAACCAAGACGAGTCGCTCTTCAATGGTTTAAAAGTCAAATGAATCTATTACCAACAGCGCCTAAAAGCGAGCAATCAAATATATTTGGAATAAGCATATTTCACTTGGGTGTTATGACTATTTTGTTTTTATTTGCGTTTGTTTTTATTTGGGTATACGCCTATAAAATGAGACGAGCATCTGCGCTGTTAGAAGAATTAAAGATAGCTCCTGTCAATGAGCCGCAAGTGATAGAAAATGAAAATAAGAAAGAAGTTTCTGAAAATTTAAACACTAGCCCCACGTTTGATAAGTCTAGTGAGTTGAATGGAGCATTGGTTACTAGTAATGAATCTACTGATTTTACTTCAAAGAAAAAGGGCGTTTTCACTGGTACTGTATATGTCATCGGAATATTTAATGAAACACATGATGTAAAAACTATTAGATTGGCATCTTTAGCTGGGGAACCTCTACCATTTAATTATGAGCCAGGCCAGTTTGTTACTTTTTCTCTCAATATCCCTGATCAGCCTAAAGTAATAAAACGCTCTTATACCATTGCCTCGTCACCCACTCAGAGAGATTATTTTGAAGTAACAATAAAGAGAGAGGAGCAAGGCTTAGTCTCTCGCTTCATGCACGACAACGTTTGCATAGGAGATGCGCTTGAAATAAAAGCACCTAATGGTAAGTTCTACTTCAACGGAAATAATGAAGAGAACATTGTCTTAGTATCTGGTGGCGTTGGGATTACCCCCATGATGAGTGCCGTCAGATATTTAACCTCTACATGTTGGAAAGGAAATATCTATTTTCTTTTTTGTGCAAGAACATCAAATGACTTTATTTTCGAACGAGAATTAAGGTATTTACAATCTCGTCATAAAAACTTACATGTCTTAGTGAGCATGACACGAGTTGAAGGAACTGCTTGGATGGGACCTCAAGGTAGATTTACTTCTCAATTGGTAAACGACTTTGTTCCAGAGCTATCGGAAAAAACTGCTCACATCTGTGGGCCTCCACCGATGATGGATGCTATGAAAAATATGCTTATTGAGTTAGGTATGATGCCTCAAAGAGTGAAAATTGAAGGTTTTGGTGGTAGTAGCCCTGTGAAGAAAGAAAATAAACCACAAAGTCCTATCATGGGGAATATAGATAAAAATACCAGTATCAAAGCTGAAGCTATTAATAATGGTTTTGAAGTGTCCTTTACTCAGTCAAATAAACATGCAAAAGCAGCAGAAGGAGAAAGCATTCTTGATGTTGCAGAAAATTTAGATGTTGATATTGATAGCTCTTGCAGAGCAGGAAGCTGTGGCTCATGTAAAGTCAAGTTACTCGAAGGGCAAGTAGAAATGGATGTGGATGATGGCCTAGAGGTTGATGATAAAGAAAATGGTTACGTATTAGCTTGTCAATCAATACCCAAAACCCCTGTAAAGGTGGAGATATAAAGTTATGGCAAATCAAGAACGGAGAATTGTCGCCAGTTTAGTGTTGCTGATGATCGTGCTATGGGGTGGATTTGTTTGGCACAGTTCACCACGTTTTCCTGGCAGTTTTAGTGGAAGTATGCTCGGAATAATAGCCGCCTTTTTGTTGTTTTTTCCTTTAATTTACTTAGTGATCAAGAGAAATAAATCAATAAAAACCTGGGTGACCAAGAAGGTTCCTATGTCAACATTATTGGTTTGGCATATTTATGCTGGGGTGTTAGGACCAATCATAGGATTACTACATAGTGCTCACCGTTTTGATAGTTTACTTGGTATTCTATTGGTGCTCTTAATGATGCTAGTTGCGATTAGTGGTTTCATTGGACGATATATACTTAGCTTAATATCGTCAAAATTAAAAGATAAGAAAAAACTAAAAGAAGAATTAAAAAATGAATTAAAAGATGAACAAATTGAATTGCATGACCGATTTTGTTCGAAACATATTAACGCTATGCCAAGTGATTTAAACTCACACTCTCCATCACTCTTTTCAACTAGTCTTGGCTTAGGTCGAACTAGCAATGAGAGAAGAATTTTGCGATTGGTCGATGCAATATCAGATATTGAATACAGCATTCGTATTCATGATACAGCAAAGCTTTGGTTCAAACGGTGGTTAAAATTTCATATATCTATTTCCATGATCTTATATGTGCTCATAATTTTTCATATTACTGCTGAAATTTATTTTGGTTTGAGGTGGTTATGATCAAATATATTTTTGGTGGAATTATAGCAGTGATTATAGCTGCGTTGGTAAGTCACTATTACCATTCGAGTGAGTTACCCGATATAAATTGGGAAATGACCGTTATCCCTGGAGATTTAAGTGAAGCCCATTCCTTTTTAGAAGATGATTGTCAAAGTTGTCATACGCCAATAACGGGGGTTACTCGTGAAAATTGTGTTGTTTGTCATGCCAATGATACTCAAATAATCCAGCGTCAGCCTACTTTGTTTCATGTCGATATAGCTGAATGTAATTCATGTCATATGGAGCATCAAGGAAAAGCAGCACGCATATCTACAATGGATCATGAGGCACTCTCTGATATAGGTTTACGCATGTTACCTGAAGATAATACCCCGTTTGATCAAGGCACGGCTGTGCAAAAGCTTTTCAAAGAAATGTTATCGGATAATCGAAAAGTGGATCCGCTACTTATTAATCCGCATGTTAGTACAAAAGAAGCGTTGCTTAATTGCGCTACTTGTCATGCTAACGATGATAGGCATTTTGGGTTGTTTTCAGATGATTGTGTACAATGTCATAGCACTGAACAGTGGTCTTTATCTTCATTTGTTCATCCATCAAACAAGTCAAACGACTGTAATCAATGCCATGAGGCACCACCTAGCCACTATATGAAACATTTTAAAAAGATATCTGCAAAGGTTGCAGGGGAGCACAAAGCACCTGTAGAAGAATGTTTTGCTTGTCATCAAAATACCTCCTGGAATGACATTAAAAAAGCTGGCTGGTATAAACACCATTAATCTTTGGAGTATGAAGTATGTTGCATAACGGTATTGCAATTTTCTTTTCATTAGTTGTAGTTATAGTTTTGTTTAATAAACGGTTTCGCTTATCGCAACAATGGAGGGCGACCGTAACTCCTTTAGCTTCAATCATTGGCAGTGGATTTTTAATTGTTGCACCACTACTGCATGCCACTATGGGAAAGTGGGCATTAGCTGGAATTGTAGTTTTATCACTGTTTTCATTAGCTTTGGGAGCTATTATTCGCTTCAACATACTTCATGCTGAGCAATATTTAGTTGAAAACCCTAATGGATCTATTGCAAAGCTAGAACAGGTTGGTCAATGGTTTCTTGGAGGGGCATATGCAATATCTGTCGCTTTTTATATCAGCCTGTTTTCTGCATTTGTTTTTGACCGCCTTGGTATTGAAAATTTGTATATTGTAAGGGTTGCCACAACTGCGGTATTACTTTCGATAATGGCTGTAGCTTGGATTAGAGGTGCGAAAGGTTTAGAAGCTATAGAGCTTTATGCTGTGACCATCAAACTTTCTATTATAGTTGGTGTATTGGTTGCTTTGTTTACTTATGATATATCGACAGGTAAGGCTTGGTTTGAACATTCAGCTGCTCAGAGTTTAAGTAAATTTGAAATAATTAGCATGCTGGCTGGAATGCTGATGGTTACACAAGGGTTCGAAACAACTCGTTTTATGGGGGCAGAATATTCAGCAGCTCAACGTATAAAGGCAGTCAAATATTCACAAGGGATCGCAATTGTACTGTATGTCATTTTTATAGGGTTAACCTGTCCAATATTTTTAGAATTTCCTATTGTTGAATTAAATGAAACTACGATTAGCCATACATTAGGCAAAGCTGTTTGGGTCTTACCTATTCTGCTTTTAATTGCTGCAACAGCAAGCCAACTAAGTGCTGCACTAGCCGATACAATAGGTGGTGGAGGTCTAGTTAGAGAGCTTCTCAAATCTAAAATTTCAACTAATATGGGATATATGTTAGTGGTCATTTTAGCAATTATTTTGGTCTGGACTTCGAATGTTTTTGAAATAATTAATTTCGCTTCTAAAGGGTTTGCTCTTTATTATTTAGTCCAGACGCTAATTACAACAATGCTATTGCTTAAATACAAGAATAAAACAGGGAGAGTATGGCTAAAAATCATTGGGAGCGCGTTCATAGCTGCTTCTCTCGTATTTGTAATTCTCTGGTCTGTACCTGCGCCACATGGTTAATTGGATGATGAAAGATAGTAACCATAATTATTTTAAGGGATTGTTCGAATGCTTGATTTCAATCAATATTATCAGAGCAAATATGCTATAAGTTTATAGTGAAGTAACATACTAGCGAGGATAGAACTGTCCATGGGACAACGTTTGAATTGGCTATTTTATATTTTGATATATTTGTCTGTAAATGGACAAGTATTTGCTACAGCTATTCATTTGTGTTCTGAAATGGCCATAACTTCTAATGCACTTACAGCTCTAAACAATACAGTTAATATCCATGATCATCATGATGATGGGCACCAAGTAAAGCCTGAAAGTAAGCATGCTAATCATGATTCAAAAACAATGGATAACTGCCATTGTATAGATTGTGATTGTATGCAAGATTATACAGGGGAGGCAAACTCTTCATTAGTTCAAGATATTAATATATCAGGTTTTCTACCTGTAATTTCGAAGGTTACTAAAAGCTTAATTCAAAACTTTATATCGCAAACTCGATCTAATCCTTATCGCCCTCCAATATTCGCTTAATAGGGATCAGTGTGCCTATTTTTAGGTAACTGACTTCCATTAATTCAAAAAAGTTTAGAGCACCATGAAAACTATGATGGGTTTGCGTAAAAGTAAAGTGTGTTCTTTTTGCTCTATAACTAATTCTTATTTTTAAATTAAATCAGTGTGATGAATAACTCACGCCAACACAAAATATTAAGGTGATACCATGAAAAAGGTACTTCTCCAATCGGCAGTTGCAGCAGCCATTTCAATGTCTTTGATGACAACTGCTACCGCACAAGAAAGTTCTGCTTTAGATATTGGTCGTTTAGCATTGGCTGGTTACGGTGACGTAACTTATGCATACCAGCCAAATATGAAAGATGAAGAAGGCAATGATACTCAAAATAATGTAGTTGCACGGTTTGTTCCTATTTTCTTATTCCAATTATCTGAAAAAATCCATATTGAAGCAGAGTTAGAATTTAGCACTAATGCGGAAGGGGAAACTGAAACAGAACTTGAATATGCAAATATGCATTATTTCTTTAATGATAATACCATTATTACTGCGGGTAAGTTTTTACTACCTTTTGGGCAGTTTGCTGCCAACATTCATCCTAGTTGGATTAATAAGGCCGCAAGTAATCCTGGTATCTATGGTGGACATGGAGGTAATGGTTCTTTAGCTGGCGTTACCTATATCATGAATGATACTGGTGTTAACGTTTCAAATACTTGGGACCTCGGTGATGCAGGGCGAATATTTACCGACTTTTATGCAGTAAGTGGTCCCCGGCAGGAAGCCGGTGACCATGGTGGCGGTGTAGAAATAGAATCTAAAAAAGGTGACAACAACGACTCGATGGCATTAGGGGGAAGAATCGCTTATGCGTTTTTACCTGAATGGGAGATAGGGATGTCTTATTATAGTGGGGCGTATAGTGACGATGGAGATCTAAATTATAGCGCATATAACATAGACTTTAACTGGATTGGAAGTTACTCCAGTGTTCGAGGGGAAATTTTTGGTTCTACAGCGGAAACAGAAGGTGAAGACGAGGGCGAAGAAGAAGGCCATGGTGAAGAGTGGGTAAAAGACTTCGATAAAAGTGGTTGGTACATTCAAGGAACCTGGCAGGCTAGACAACTAGGTAAGTCGTGGTTAAACCCTGTTGAATTTGTTGTACGTTACTCTGATATTGAATCTGATTTTGATGGCAGTATTGAACATGATTTTGAAGAAGATGGAGGGAAAACCGGAAGTCGAATTTACTACGGTGTAAATTATTGGTTAGAACCTAGTGCAGTATTAAAACTAGGTGCGGAAAGTACTTCAATAGAAAACGAAGAAGCGAGTCATACATCCGTACCTGATGACCGAATTTTCTTACAACTAGCTTTCGGATTTTAAGGAGAACCATTATGAAATCAATAAATTTTGTGTTCACAATTATTGTATTAACTACGAGTGCTTTTTCTATTAAGGCACAACACGTCAATGATCCTTCTTTAGTAGCAAAAGGAGCTAAGGTTTATAGTGAAAATTGTGGTCGTTGTCACAATGCACGTCCCGCTGAAGAGTATTCTAAGAAAGAGTGGTCAGTGGTTATTCCTCATATGAGAGCGAAAGCGCATATGACTGGCAAAGAAGCACTTGCTGTAGAAGCCTTTTTAGCCAGCACATTGACAGCGGATGTTAGACATGCTGAAGAGTATACAAAACCAAATGCCCCAAAAAAGTCGGGAGAGGAATTGGTTACCCAATTTGGGTGTCAAGGCTGTCATCAAATCAAGGGAGAAGGTGGTAAGTTGGGTCCAGCATTAGATGGAGTCGTCGCAAGTAAAGGAGAGTCGTTTGTTTTTAAAAAACTAATAGATCCGAAATTTAACAATGCGGCTTCAGCTATGCCTAAATATCCGATGAATAAGGACGATATTAAGGCAATTATAGGGTTTTTAAAGGAGTAAAAACTTAACTATAGCTGTTGAATAGTTGCGGTAAACATATTGTTTTTAAATATGTTTACCGTTAAATGAAGGTGCAAATAAGAATAGACATTAAATACGCATATCGATTCAACCTTTTTAAGCTGTTAAGCCTAATTTTGGTAGTTAATTCTCCCATTGTTAGCTATTGCATCCTAGGCTTAGCAGTTTTTTAAATCCTTTTAGATTATGACTTGACCTGTGTCTTAGACACAGTCGTAAGCTAAACATAGGTTTTAGAAATACCCTGTTTATATATTTGAATAAGGAATGATGGGATGAAAGTATCTCAGCTTGCAAAAGTATTGAATACAACGCCTGATACAGTCCGCTACTACAGTAGGATTGGACTTATCATGCCTATTAAGAATACTGAAAATGGTTATAAGAGTTACAACCAACAAGCTCAACAGCGACTGAAGTTTATTCTTAGTGCCAGACAGTTAGATTTCTCCGTTGAAGAGATCAAAGAAATCCTGTTAGTTGCTGATAATGGCAGCACAGCTTGTCCTTTAGTTCGGGAAATCGTTGAGCATAGATTGGCTGAAACAGAGAAAAAATTTAATGATGCCTTAATATTGAGGAATGTCTTAAGAAGTGCAATTGATGACTGGAAGAGTAAACCTGATAAATCCCCTACAGGAGATATGCTCTGTCATTTAATTCAAGGATGTAATGATGAATAGCGTAGAGAGTAGAATTAAAGACACCAAAGCTCAAGAGTTGATTATTGATGGAGCTGGGTGTGCAAGCTGTGTAGGAAAAATAGAAACAGCATTGAAAAATGTTAATGGCGTAGATAATGCTCAGATGAACTTTGCATTGAGGACTGTTGTTGTTGATGGAGAAGTTGATTCAGAGGATCTTGTGCAAGCCATAGAATCAATAGGATACAATGCAAGGAGTGCAGAAGATACAAGTGATGATGAACTATTAGATGAGAAGGAAATTGCAGACCAAAAATACTATACAAGTTTAATGAGACAAATGTGGATAGCCTTGGGCCTTGGCGTACCGTTGATGATTTATAGTATTGCAGGTGGCCCAATGACTGTTGAAACTACGTTGGAACGTGGTATTTGGTTATTTATAGGGATCTTATGTGCAGCCATTATGTATTTTGCAGGTAAGCATTTTTATGTTGGTGCTTGGAAATCTTTTGTAAATCATAGTGCAAATATGGATACGTTAATTGCTCTGGGAACCGGTACTGCATGGATTTATTCTATGGTAGTTGTTTTCTTTCCCATGGCTGTTCCAGAAATGGCAAGGCATGTTTATTTTGAAGCTACTGCAATGATCATCGGATTGATTGATTTAGGGTTAGCATTAGAAGTAAAAGCGCGAGGAAGAACAAGCGAAGCAATTAAGCGTTTAATTGGGTTACAAGTAAAAACAGCACGAGTAGTTCGTGATAAGAAAGAAGTCGATATTGCTATTGAGCAAGTTTTATTAAATGACATTGTTCGAGTACGCCCAGGAGAAAAAATTCCTGTAGATGGCCTCGTCATTGAGGGACACACATCGATAGATGAGTCCATGTTAACAGGTGAGCCTATGCCTGTAGCAAAAGAAGAAGAAGATGAGGTCGTTGCAGGAACATTAAATAAGACGGGTTCAATTCTTTTTAAAGCGACAAGAGTAGGTAAAGATACTGCGTTAGCACAAATTATTAATATGGTGAAAAGAGCACAAAACTCTAAGCCACCAATTGGGCGCTTAGCAGATGCTATATCTGCCTATTTCGTGCCCGTTGTTATGATCATCTCTATTATTAGCGCTTTGGTATGGCTTAACTTCGGTCCTGATCCCGCGCTAGCCTTTGCGGTTGTCTCTGCAACCACGGTTCTAATTATTGCTTGCCCTTGTGCTTTAGGTTTGGCTACACCAATGTCAGTGATGGTTGGTGTAGGTAAGGCTGCTGAAGCTGGTGTTTTGATTAGAAATGGAGAAGCATTACAAACAGCATCAAAAATTACCGCGATGATTCTCGATAAAACGGGAACTATTACAGAAGGTTCTCCTACGGTAACCGATATTCTCGTTGCTGATAAATCCTATACAGAAAAATATATCTTAACGATAGCCTCTAGTATTGAAAGCAGATCTGAGCATCCACTTGCACAGGCTATTGTTGATTACGCGATAGCACAAGAGATCGATCCTGAAGATATAAGTGATTTTCAAGCTATAGCTGGTCACGGTATAGAGGCAAAACTTGAAGATCATAATTTACTCTTCGGTAATCAAAAGTTGATGTTTAAAAAAGGCGTGTTTTTAGGAGAATTTGTTTCAAAAGCACAAAAATTAGCTGATGAAGCTAAGACACCAATGTACCTCGCTATAGATAATAAACTTGCAGCAATTATAGCTGTATCTGATCCAATCAAAGAAGACTCGATTGAAGCGATCAAAAGGCTGCAAAGTAGTGGTATCAGAGTAGTTATGCTTACTGGCGATAATAGAGCTACTGCAAATGCAGTAGCAAAAAAAGTCGGTATAAAAGAAGTGTTTGCTGAGGTACTTCCAGAAGATAAGTCAAATAAAGTGGCGGAATTACAAGCCCAAAATGAAATCGTTGGTATGACAGGAGATGGTATTAATGATGCCCCAGCATTGGCATTGGCCAATGTTGGATTCGCCATTGGTACTGGAACCGATGTGGCAATTGAGAGTGCTGATATCACCTTGATGAGAGGATCACTCCATGGCTTAGCTGATGCAATAGCTGTCAGTAAGGCAACGCTTAGGAATATCAAACAAAACCTGTTTGGTGCATTTATTTATAACGTTGCAGGGGTTCCATTTGCAGCAGGTCTACTTTATCCATTTTTTGGATTGTTATTAAACCCAGTAATTGCAGGTGCTGCAATGGCTTTCTCCTCACTAACGGTTGTGAGTAATGCAAATCGATTGAGATTGTTTAAGCCGCAAGAACATTAAAGAAAAGGAAGAAATGACATGATGATCATTAATTTATTTGGGTTGGTACTTATAGCGTTAATTATCTGGTGGTTTTGGTTATATAAACCAGCAAAAGCAATTGATTCTACTATGGAAAGTGTAACCGTTATCGTAAACAACGGTGTTTATGACCCCTCTAGAATAATAGTAGCAAAAGGTAAAGAAACGACTCTCAATTTTCTTCGAAAAGACGGGAGTCCTTGTGCAGCAACAGTCATTTTTCCTGATTTTGAAGTCAGTGAAGAGTTACCTGTTGATGAAAATAAAGCGATTGAATTACCTTCTATGGCACCGGGTCAGTATCCGTTTCATTGTCCAATGAAGATGTATAGCGGCACTTTGATCGTTGAGTAGGAATATTTGGAGGACGAACATGAGCAATAAACAAAAATCTTTTTGGTCAACACCTACAGGATGGGCAGCACTTGGTTTAATAGGGGCTGCTAGCTACTTCTTATTAGTTGAGCATCAGCAACACTTCTTTGAATATTTACCATTCTTAATTCTTTTATTGTGTCCTTTAATGCATGTCTTTATGCATGGCAGTCACGGACATGGTGACCATAAAGGTCATGAAGAAGAAGCTTCAGCACCAAAAGAGCCAGAAACATTTCAAGAGCTGACAGATAAAAATGAAGCTTACAGAGATGGGTATTTGGAAGGATTAAAAACAGGTAGAGAAGAAAGTAATAAGACGGAGAGTGACAATGAACGGTGAATCTGATTATGGCATGTGGACATTAGTGCTTTTGAATTCAGCAATTTTTATCTTTTTTGCATTTAGTTTTGCAAAGCCACAAACAAAAACTGATTGGCGAACTTTAGGTGCTTTTTCTGCATTCATCGTTGCTCTATTTACAGAAATGTATGGATTTCCATTAACTATATATTTTCTATCAGGCTGGTTGACCGAAAACTATCCAGGAATAGATTTTTTAGCTCACGATAACGGTCATTTGTTGCATACCATTTTTGGCTTTGAAGGCAATGCACATTGGGATCCTCTGCATATTGCAAGTAATATCCTAATTGTTTCTGGATTTTTTATTCTTTCATCTGCATGGAACGTACTTCATCAAGCTCAAAAGACTGGCACGTTAGCTGTGTCAGGTTGGTATGCACGTTGTCGTCATCCCCAATATGTCGCCTTTATTCTAATCATGTTTGGTTTTCTACTTCAATGGCCAACAATACCGACCGTAGTAATGTTTCCAATATTACTCGTAGTATACGTTCGACTTGCCAATAAGGAAGAAGCCAAGGTTATCAGTGAATTTGGTGATGAATACTTGAACTATATGTCTAAAACTCCCGCTTGGATACCCAATTTTTCAAATAAAACACAAGGAAAATCAAATGAAAAAATTAGTTAATTTAGTCGCTGTTATAAGCATTTTGTCTACCACTATTGGTGCTTCAGCTATTGGTGCAGAGATGAAAAAAGGCATGCATAACAATATGGCAATGTCCCATGAAAATATGGAAAAAATGCATAACAACATGCTTGCGATGAAGCAGCAAATGTTATCAGTAAAGCAAGAAAGTGATCCTGAAAAGCAGCAAGAAATAATGCATAAGCATCGAAAATCTATGATTAAAATGATGCAAATAATGCACAGAAGAATGGCTGATAAGCCCATTGAGCAACAAATAAAGATGGCAGAACATCATCTTGAGATGATGAGCAATATGATGCCTAAAATGGGGTCAAGCAAAATGTCTGGTAAGAAATCAACAAATAAACACAACCACTAAAGGAGGCCGTGATGACGGATTTAGCTCATAGAGTTGGAGTTAGAGAAAATAACTTGGTCGTTAGAAACCTGAAACTATCAAATGTAACTAGTGAAAATATTGATGCTTTGATAGAAGAAATAGATCAAATGTTCGGCCTAGACGAAGTTTCATTCAATAGAAAAGAGGAAGAAATTCATTTGGCTTACGATGCTGTCAATTTGGACCTTGATGGTATAGAGGAAGTCATCAGAAAGCATGGTGTAGATATACACGATGATTGGTGGACTCATACAAAGGAAAGTTATTACAAATTTTGTGATCAAAATGTAAAGGATAATTTCAAACATGAGCCATGGAGTTGTCATAAAACTCCTCCAGGTTCAATTAAAAGAAAACGTTAATCTTAAACTTAAAAAGGAAAATATCATGTTAAAAAATATATCTAAAAAAATAGCTTTAGTTGCTTTTGCAATTGTACTTACGGGCTGTGCAAACAGTAATTTCTCACATAATTACTTAATGAGAGGTCAAGTTGTTTCATCGTCAACTGATAATATGGTTGTATGCCTTGGCTTAGATGATGGAGCAGAAGTTGGACAAGAATTAACTGCCTATCGATTTTTTGAAACAGGTAACATTGGGGAAGGAGATGAGACTGTCGAAAGAAGAAATATTGGCAAAGTTAAAATTGAAAAAATAATTAATGAACACTATGCCAAAGTAAAAGTGATAGAAGGAAATGTAAAAAAACACGATATGGTGCAATTAAACAAATAGAAAATGTAGTTTGTAAGTAATCTTGTTTTTATTCATTTAAATAGTATCGAATTAAATAATAATTCGATACTAATGACCAAATAAATAAAAGGAAAATAATATGTTAAACAAAATTTCTAAATTAGTTGTCGTTGTAGTTTTTGGCTTGATTGTTTCTGGTTGTGCAAATAGCGATTTTTCGCATAGGTATCTAATGCGCGGCCAAGTAATCTCTGTAACTGATGGGGACATATATGTTTGTGTTGGCCTAGATGATGGTGCACAGGTGGGGCAAATTTTAGAATCTTACAGTTATGTAATGAATGACGATAATGACGAAGGAGCTGATTTCTTCAAACGGCAAAAAACAGGTCAGGTAAGAGTTGAAGAACTTGTTGATGATCACTTTGCAAAAGTTAGCGTGTTAGAAGGTGTCGTTAAGAAACACGATTTAGTCTTGTTAATTCAATGATGAATATCCTATTACGTGGTACGAGTAGTTTGGTGCCTACGTTTTTTTATTTTCACACCTTACTAGGAGTCTTGTTATGGAAGGTTTATTTTCATTTTTACTATTCGCTGGACTTTTTTATTTCATGATGCGTCACGGCTGTGGTGCTCATATT
>NZ_BADX01000180.1:0-112 GCF_000241365.1 Pseudoalteromonas sp. BSi20480
AACGCGACATAAAGTCGCTGCTACCTTTGCGAGGCGTAAAACCCCGCTTTAAAAATTATTTTGGACCACAGAGTACACCGAGGCGCTGCGCGCTACACAGAGAAACAAGTTT
>NZ_BADX01000179.1:0-1734 GCF_000241365.1 Pseudoalteromonas sp. BSi20480
CAAGTGTTTTTTTAATCTATTGATTCAGCATATTAATAATGAGCAACCATTTAGTTTATTTTTATTTGATTTAAGTAATTTTAAACGTGTAAATGAGCTCTACGGTAATAGCTTAGGAGATGAATTGTTGTGCATATTCTCCAAAACGTTAAATCTAAATTTATTAAACATAGGTGAACTGCACCGAATTGGCGGTGATGAATTTGCGTTAATTTTAGATTCAGCAAATGAGCAAGATATTTATGATTGTATAGACGTTATAAAGGGTT
The DNA here is from genome assembly GCF_000241365.1 of Pseudoalteromonas sp. BSi20480. Lineage (NCBI taxonomy): Bacteria > Pseudomonadati > Pseudomonadota > Gammaproteobacteria > Alteromonadales > Pseudoalteromonadaceae > Pseudoalteromonas > Pseudoalteromonas sp. BSi20480. Next base: position 270 of record NZ_BADX01000179.1, read on the forward strand.
CTGTTGAAGAGCCTTTTTTAATTAGTGCGCAAAAAGTATGGTTAAAGCTAAAAGTCGGCGTTAGCTCATATCCTCAAGATGCGTTTTATGCCAATGAGTTATTTAAAAATGCAGATTTAGCTTTACTTGAAGCTAAAAGCACACAGCAGTTATTTGTTAATTATTTTGAAGGGTTGAGTGAAAGGGCTGATAACTTTCTTGATATGACTACAAAAATAAAAAACGCCCTTATAAACCATGAATTTGAGCTTTATTTTCAGCCAATATTTTGCACTCGTTTTGACGAAATACATGGCGCAGAAGTATTAATTAGGTGGCCGCAGAAGGACGGTTCGTTTATTACTCCTGATCAATTTATCAAAGTGGCTGAGCGTACAGGGATGATTCTTAATATCACTCAATGGGTTGTAATTGAAACAATAAAAAATTTACAGCGTCTAAAATCGTTAGGTTTTACTGGCACCATGCACGTAAATTTATCAACACGAGACCTTGAAAGTGAGAGTTTTGTAGAGTTTATAGAAGAGCTCCTTAAAGAAGACCCTACGTTAAGTAACTACATTGTTTTTGAAATTACAGAAGGTGCAATGATGACTGATTTGGAGGCTGCTCGAGCAATGATGTATAAACTTAACAGTCGTGGATTTGAATTTAGTGTAGATGACTTTGGTACCGGGTTTTCTTCCTTATCTTTACTGCGAGAGCTACCTATAAATCAAATTAAAATAGATCGGTCTTTCATTAATAATATGCTTACTAAGATAGCTGATTATGCAATTGTAGAATCGACGTTATTTTTAGCACATCGGCTCAATTGTAACGTGGTTGCAGAAGGAATCGAAACGAAGGAGCTACAAGAAGTACTTAAATCAATGAATTGTGAATTCCTTCAAGGCTATTATTTTAGCAAGCCACTACCTTTAGGGCGTTTTATAGAAAAATACTTAAATAAAGGCAGCTAAAGCATTATGTAGTAATAGCAATGCGTAATAAAATTTATGAGACTAAACTTGATATTAGTAGTATTGAGATTTTTAATAAAACGACTAAGTAACTCAATTTTCACTATGAATCAGCAGTGTTTTTATTTACAGAATTAAATTATTAAACTTATTATTTTTTCAATCAGCTACAGTACATTTATATCACTAGATGTTTAGCGACTGGTCTTAAAATATTGAATTAGTTGGATAGATTTTATAGAAGATGATCTATTTGATAATAGAATTAATTTTAGATAGTACAAAGGAGAACGGTTAGAAAATTGGCTGGGATACCAGGATTTGAACCTGGGAATGCCAGGATCAAAACCTGGTGCCTTACCGCTTGGCGATATCCCAACTTTAAATTTGGATGAGTTTTAGTTCTAATTAAGAACGTGGTGCGGAAGGAGAGACTTGAACTCTCACATCCTAAGATACTGGAACCTAAATCCAGCGCGTCTACCAATTCCGCCACTCCCGCA
>NZ_BADX01000178.1:0-38784 GCF_000241365.1 Pseudoalteromonas sp. BSi20480
CTACTTCCTCATATCTATTTTTAATTCCTTTCCTGTTTTTATTAAATTCCTATTTGGATAATTAGATTTATTATAAAAAGGAGCATCCCCTTTCTTTACAAGTAATGACGAAGATCACTGGCTCAAGTCCAGTAAAACCCACCAAATATAAATAGATCATTAATACCCTGCTCTAAGTTATTCTTATTCAATACCTATTCAAATACGTACATAACCCGTTATTACAGCACTGGATAAAAATGACACTTTATGACCACATAAACGTATTAGTTAAACCTAATTACCTAATAAATACAGCTAGCATTTAAATTCTCTTGTAAGCAGCTAAACTGTTGATTATAGTCTGTGTTAAAAGTGATAACGCTTAAGCCAATGCCAACTAAGATATTTTCAAAAGCCAAAATACTAATAGTCGAAGAGCAACCGCTTGCTCAAAGCTATATGAAACAATCGTTAGAAAGGCTCGGCTTTCGGCAGTTGAGTTTTGCCGATCATGCAAATTCAGCCAAAGAGCAATGTTTAAGTGAATCGTTTGATTTAATTGTTTGTTCGTTTAATTTAAACAAACACCAAGACGGTTACCAATTGTACGAAGAGCTAAGAGTAAAAAAACTTATAAAAAACTCCACTGGCTTTATCTTTATTTCAGCTGAAACAAGTGGCTCATTAGTACACAGTGTACTTGAACTTCAACCGGATGATTTTTTAGTTAAACCTTTTACAGGGCAAGAACTCAAGACCCGAATTGAACGTATTTTAAAGCGCAAACACGATCTTCAAACCGTATACACGCTTATTGATGATGGCAATGATTCAAAAGCAGTAAAATATATTGATGCCGCACTTGAAAGAAAAGACAATAATTACAGCCCTATCTTACTTCGCCTGAAAGGTGACGCTCTTCTTCGGTTAAAGCGGGCTCAAGAGGCCAAAGATTTTTTTAAATCCGTGCTCGACATTCAAAAGTTTGCCTGGGCAAAGGTGGGGCTAGTTGAAGCGCTTATAGCTAACAATGAGCACATTTTGGCGCAGCGCATGTTAAAAACCATGTTAGAACGTCAAGAAACCCGCCTTGTTGCATTAGACTTACTAGGCCGGTTAGAAATAAAACTCAATCAATTTGAATTGGCACAAGATTTTTTGAGTCAAGCTGCCACAATTGCACCACGTAATATATCGCGTCAAAAATCGTTAAGTACAGTCTCGTTAATTAATCACGACTACGAAAAAAACTACCTCACACAAAAAGATATAGCAAACTTTGCTAAGCACTCTATTTACGATCATCCCGACATATACTTAAATGCGGCTCGAGCAGGAATCGATTTTGCGTTAACAACGGATCAAACCGATCAAGTGCAGCGAATTTCAAGGCAGACAAATAAGTATATAAACGATTTAAAAACCCAATTTCCTAACAGTACGAATCAATCGCAAATTGATGTGCTTAATGCGCGGCTTCATTATTTAAAAGATGAGCATCAAAAAGCTAAAAAGCTCATTGAACAATTAGAAGATGACGACTCTATAATACGCTCAGTAGATGGTGCACTTGATAAAGCAAAAGCCTTTCATGAGCTAGGGTTTCATCAAAAGGCGCAAATGTTATTTTCGCAAATAATTAATCATTGTGAAAGACACCCAAATACCAGCGAACCCACCTACTTACGCTATATACAGCAACAACAAAGCGAACGACGTGACATTAAAATGGGGCCAAAAGAACTTAATAACCATGCGGTAACCCAATTTAACAAAGGGCAATTAAACACAGCACTTGAAGCATTTACGCATGCGTTTAGAGTTATGCCACGCAATCAAAGCATTGCACTTAATTTATTACAATGCTTGTTTGATTCGACCAAGCAAAGTGGCAGCTCATTGAATATAGGACTTGCTAAAAAATGCTACGCCTTATTGGACAAATCTGACCTGCCAGCAGATCAAGCGCAGCGCTTAGATAAAATTATGAATCAAGCAAAAGAGATGAAGCTAAACCTCAAAAACTAAAGCTTTTTCATTGCTGCACCATTAACGCAGTATCGAAGGCCCGTTGGTAGTGGGCCATCTGGAAATATATGCCCTAAATGCGCATCACACACGTTGCATACAACCTCTACACGCTCCATGCCATGGCTGACGTCGCGTACATAGCCAATTGCTTCTATCGTTGCTGGCTGAGTGAATGAAGGCCATCCTGTTCCGCTTTCAAATTTTTCGTCAGCATCAAACAATAAATTATCGCAACAAACACACACATATTTACCGGGCTCTAGTAATGTACAACTGCCAGACATATCAGGACGCTCTGTCCCTTTCATACGAGTTACGTAGTATTCGTTTTCTGATAATTGTTCACGCCATTGTTCATCGGTTTTAATGACTTTTTTACTGGGTGCAGGGTTGCCATTATTGGCAAAGTTAATCACATCTTTCCATTTCAACATAGTAACCTCATGAAAACCTGTATTACGAATAGGGTGTATAATCTGGCCTCTAGATAATTAATTTATATCAAACAAAGGTCAGGTTATATGGCTAAATCTTTTTATTGTTACGTGGATGAATGACGCCGCGATCAAGCTTGTTCAAAGGTAATAGTTTGCTTTTCTGCAGTAGTAAAAATACGCTGCATAAACGCCTCTAATTCCGCTTTTTTAACGGGTAAGCTAACACTTAGTTGCCGGTCATTATTGCTACAAATAATTAGCTCGTCATCTTTACTCACTACGCGCTCAATACTTTGTATAACCAACCAATTTGGACCATGTTTTTTATCAAAAAAGCCCATTAGGCTAAACACTAGTAAATGCTGCGCATCGCGTTGAACAAAGTGCTCTAAACGGTTTCGCGCTTTAAATAGTGGTGTAAGCCTATACATGCTTGAACAAAATACAAACACCCAAACTCCTATCAACACTTTAAACCACATAACTTCAAATAACTCAAAAGCAAACATTAAACCAATAAGCACAAAACCGGTGAGTGTAATGATTAATGCTATTTTTTTGTTTACTGAGTCCACTATGAATCCTTTTTAAGATCTTTTTTGTCATCTGATGCTTTTTCTGTTGGCTCAGGCCAATCTTTAAAAAACACGGTTAAATAACGACTTTTAACTAAATACCAAAGCACCCAAAAAACAATAACCATTTGGACCGCTAAAAAAAGTGAAAACCGGTAATGGCTATGTGCCGCTTGTACTATTAGCCACGTTAAATCTATTAGCGCGCATACAATTAATGGCCAGCGCATATACCGCCAAATACTCGCTAATCTGTCAGTGGCTTTATGTGAATCGCGAGGGCGGCGCAAGCAAAATAACAACGTAGGTAATATCGCAATACTGCCAATGGCAATAGCAATAAAAAAGTCGCTTTTAGATCTAAAAAATAACGACATTAAGTCAAGCTCTGGTCGTCGGCTCAGTGCGGCAATAACCCAAATAAAATAAGCACGCAGCAACACCACTACACTTAAGTGAAACGCAACAGGGGTGCGATAACTCCCGTATTTATCCCAGTATTGAGGTCCGTATTGGCTCATTACTATTTTCCTAGCCGTTATGCTTTTTAAGGAGCTCGATTAAATCATCCTCTGTAAGCACGTCTATCCCCAAATCTTGAGCCTTTGTGAGTTTAGAACCGGCTTTTTCACCCGCTACTAAAGCATCAGTTTTAGCAGATACACTACCTGACACCTTTGCACCTAGCTGTTGTAAGCGCGCTTTAGCATCATTGCGGTTAAGCGTATTGAGGGTACCTGTAAGTACATAAGTAAGCCCCGCTAACGGTTGCTCATCCTCTGACGGTGCGCTTAGCGCAGGCCAATGAACACCTTGCTCGATAAGCGCATTGACCACCGCTAAATTGTGCTCTTCATCAAAAAAACCTCGTACATGCGATGCTACAATATCGCCTACATCGCTTACTTGTGTGAGGCTTTCAACACTAGCACTAATAATATTCTCTAGCGTTAAAAAGTGATTCGCTAAATTTTGTGCCGTAGCCTCACCGGCTTCTCGAATACCCAGTGAATATAAAAATTTAGCAAGCGTAGTAGCTTTTGCTTCATTTAAAGCAGTAACTAAGTTTTTAGCCGATTTAGGCCCCATGCGCTCAAGTGATTCAAAGTGACCTTGCTTTAATATAAATAAATCAGCCGGAGTTTTTATAAGCTCACGGTCCACTAATTGATCAACAATTTTATCGCCAAGACCATCTATATCTAGTGCCTTACGCGAGGCAAAGTGCTTTATAGCTTGCTTGCGCTGAGCGGGGCATACTAGGCCACCAGTACAACGGGCTACAGCTTCCCCTTCTACTTTTTCTACATGGGAGTCACAAATAGGGCAAGCTGATGGAAACACAATGTCTCTTGCATCTGTGGGCCTGCGTTCAAGCACAACTTGTGTTATCTGCGGAATCACATCACCAGCACGGCGTATAATCACTGTATCGCCGACTTTCACGCCTAACCGAGCAATTTCATCACCATTGTGAAGCGTTGCATTAGACACCGTTACACCGCCTACAAACACAGGTTCTAAACGAGCAACAGGCGTAATTGCACCTGTACGACCAACTTGAAATTCTACATCAAGGAGTTGAGTGACTTCCTCTTGCGCCGGAAATTTATAGGCAATAGCCCAACGAGGTGCCCGCGCTACAAAGCCTAAACGCTCTTGTAGGGCTTTTTTATTAACTTTTATTACTACGCCGTCAATTTCATATTTAAGCTCACTGCGACGCGTTAAAATATCATCATAATAATCAAGTGCAGCTTGTGGCCCTTCCACCAGCTTTGTTTCTGGACAAAGGGGTAAGCCCCAATCAGTTAGCTTTTCTAATTGCTGAAAGTGATCCTCAGGGATTGAGCCATCAGCAACCAAACCAGTACTGTATGCATAAAACATCAGTGGGCGTTTTGCGGTAATTTTAGAGTCTAGCTGGCGTAGGCTACCTGCCGCCGCATTACGTGGATTTACAAATACTTTTTCGCCACGCTTTTGCGCTTCATTGTTTAGCTTTTCAAACCCAGCGCTGTCCATAAATACTTCACCGCGCACTTCAAGCTCTTTGGGGTAGTCACCACGCAACTTAAGGGGAACGTTACGAATTGTTTTTACATTTTGAGTAATATTCTCACCTGTAAAGCCATCACCCCGTGTTGCAGCTTGTACCAACACTCCATCACGATAAATAATAGATACCGCTAACCCATCAAGTTTTGGCTCACAGCAAAAAGTTAGCTCATCGGTGCTCATTAAGCGCTCTTTAATTCGGCGATTAAAGCCCGTAAATTCATCTTCGCTAAACGCATTATCAAGCGATAGCATTGGCACTTGATGAGCAACTTGCTCAAATTTACTAAGCGCTGCACCACCTACTTTTTGAGTCGGTGAGTCAGCAGATAAAAATTCAGGGTTTTGTGTTTCAAGCGCACTGAGTTCGCGTAATAGCCTATCGTATTCAGCATCGGGAATGCTTGGGGTATCAAGCACATAATAATTATAATTGTGCTGCTCTAATAGGGTACGAAGATGATTAATTTGCTCACTAATGCTGCTAGACATTTAAACCTCAAAAAACATAAAAAAGCCACTTTGACGATATCGCCCAGTGGCTTATAAAAATTATATATTACAAATTGTTACGCTGAAAAAGCACGAACCTGCTCAACATATTGCCTTACACGCTCAACACTCATTTCTTCGCGTTCTGCGTCTAATATGTGCGCACCAAATTCGTCGGCTATTTTTTTAGCCGCACTGTGCAACATATTAAAGGCTGCTAGTCCGTCACCGTCACACGGCAAGGTCATAAATAAGCTAACACCTGCGGTGCTAAACTGTTCCATATTGTCTATATCGAAAGTACCTGGGTTGTACATATTAACTAATCTAAACAACACAGGCCCTTGGCCTGCAGGGTCTAAATGACGATTAAAAAAGCCTTCTTCAGAATATTTAAAACCAAGCGTATTCACAGCAGGTAATAACTTACTGCCTTGCATAGTTAACCCTTCTGGCATTTGTATATGTACAATAACAAAATCGGGTACTGGCTCTTTTGGTTGTTCATTAGTTTGCTCAACCGACTCTAAATCGTCAACAACACTCAGGTCATCTTCAATAGGAACCTCTGACGCGCTGGGCTCAATTTGAGGCTCATTAGCATCAAAGTTAAGTTCACCTAGCTGTGGTTCGTCACGCTCACTAATTACCGGCTCTTTTGGCTCAGCTTTTTGACTATATGAATGAGAGGAAGCTGTTTGGCTTTCTTGGAGTGGTTCAACCCGTTCATTAACGGACGTATCTGGGCTCTCTTTTTTTCTTACAGACCATAAACCATGGACTAATAAGCCACCAATGACAATCACACTGATAATGATTAAAACCCATCTTAATTGTTCGGCCATCCCCTCACCTTTTATTATTTGTTATGCCTAAAACCTGTATAGTAATTAAAAACTAATACACGTGTTATAAAAATTTATGCGTGTGCAAGTTGCACCGCTTGTTCAATATCTACTGCAACCATTCGAGATACACCCGGCTCTGCCATAGTCACACCGGTTAAACGCCCCGCCATCTCCATTGCAATTTTGTTATGACTTATATAAATAAATTGCACTGATTGTGACATTTCTTCCACCAAACGGCAAAAGCGAACAACGTTTGCGTCATCTAATGGTGCGTCAACTTCATCCAGCATACAAAACGGGGCTGGATTTAGCCTGAATATAGAAAACACTAATGATAATGCCGTCAGCGCTTTTTCTCCACCACTTAACAAGTGAATAGTTGAATTTTTCTTACCTGGCGGCCGTGCCATTATACTAACACCACTTTCAAGTAAATCGTCACTGGTTAATTCCAAATACGCACTCCCTCCACCAAAAACTTTAGGAAACAGCTGTGCAAAGTCTTCATTAACTTGATCAAACGTGGCTTTAAAGCGTGTTTTTGTCTCGGTATCTATTTTCCGAATAGCCCCTTCAAGGGTATTTAACGCTTTAGTTAAATCCTCTAACTGATTATCTAAATACTCACTGCGCTGTTTTGCAACATCAAACTCTTCTATAGCTGCTAAGTTAACCGCACCCAGCTTATCTAGCTGATTCGTAATACCTGTTAATTGGTTTTGCGCTGCATTTAGGGTTAAGTCGTCAGGTAATGTTTCAAGTACGGCTTTTAAGCTTTGTTTAAGCTCTTCTAATGGCTCAAGTGCAGCTTGTGCCTTTATTAATAAGCTCTGCTCTTCAAGTGTTAATTTTTGATGTTGTTCTTGAAGCCCTTGCAGCTCACCTTGCGAATTTTTAAGGCTAGCTTGCTTTGTATGTAAGGCGTCTTTGGCTTGTGATAAATCGTTTTGCAATTGCGTTAATCGTTGTTCGCCTTGCTGATGCTTTTCTAGTAAGGTTGAGATTGATTCACTAAGTGTTTCTTCTGGAATAAGTAACGCCTCTATTTCCAAAACTAAATCTTCAGCTCCTTGTTTTGCCTCTTCATAGGCTTGCGCTGCATGGCTCAGTTTTGTTTGACTTAACTGCCATTCACTACGTGCTTTTTGCTGACTTAAGCTTGCCTGATGAGCCTGCGTTTTGTATTGCTCCAATGCGCTGAGTGCTTGGCTATAATTTTTATCGCTGAGCATGCGCTCATCATTCGCAATCTCAGTTTCATCTGTTAAATTTAATTGCTGCTCAACAAATAGTTCATATTGCTCGGTTTGTTCATCAAGCTGCTTATTGAGTTGCACCAGTGACGCACTTATCGCTTGCTCTTGTGTTTTTATTTTTGATAGCTGATGTTGATGTTGAGTAACTTGCTCTGTGAGCATATCGCTTCGGGTACTTGAAATAGCAATTTGTTGAGCAAGCTGATGAATAACGTCTTTGAGTGCTTTTTGTTCGGTATTAAGCTCTGCTTGTATTATAGTGTATTGTTCAAGCTCACTTTTGACCTGTTCAAGCTGACTTTTAACATCTGTGATCTCATGGGTGTGCGCGTGAAGTTGCTTATGCTTTATTAGCAATGAATTGTCGGTGTTACTGTCTGCGTTTACGTGCCAATTACGACCATGCAATTCGCCTTTTTTATCCATTATCGCAATGTAATAGTCATCATGTAGCATAGTTAAATCGGCGTGTTCGCTATAGCCAATTCGCGTGAGTAAGTCAGGGTAAACGCCAGCGGTAATATAATCTGCCAAGCTTGCCTTAAGTGAAGGCTGACTGCTTGGCCATATACTATTAGTTGATTGCTGCTCTGTTACACTTAAATGCGTGAGCGACTTAAGTGCTTGCTCTATTAGTGGCTCAAAACCATCTTGCACTATGAGCTGACTTAAAACCCCAGTTGAGTTAGTGACCTCTTCATCTAACCCCAATGCACTTTTAAGCCCAGCAATACGGGCGTTTAGTTCATTTTCTTTCTGTGTCAGTGTTTTATGATTGTCTTGAGTTTCATCAACCAGCCTATTTTGCTGAGTCAATTTAACTTCACATTGCGCAAGCGCGCTTTGGTTTTTTGCAAGCGCCTCAGTGAGTGCTTGGCGCTGCTGTTTTTGCTCGGCCAGCTGCTGTTCTACATTATTATTTTTTAGTTCATCAAGCTGTAAATTTAATTGGCTAAGTTGCTCATTAACATGATTTATTTGCTGTTGCGTGTGCTTTATTTCACTACTTTGCGACTGCACCTGAGTGGTAAGGTGTTGCTGTTGTTCGTTGAGTGTTTGCCAATTCGAATAACTTCGCTGCTTAGTACCCTGTAACCCCTCAAGCTCAAATGACAATTCACTCACTTGCTCTTCGCACATTAAACTGCTTTCTATTGCCTCTTGCAGTGCTTCATCAAGTTCTTCGCATATATGCTGCTGTTGCGCTTTTTGCTCAAGGCTATCTGTTTGGCGTTGTTGTAATTTTATTAAGCTTTGTTTAAGTGACTGTATTTGTTGTTTAACACTAATTTTTTGCTGTTCGGCTCGAGTTAACTCGGTATGAGTAATATGTTGCTGGTGCTGCGCATCACTTAATTTATCTTGCTGAGCTTGTACCTCTCCTTCAAGTGTTGCAAGCACATCATCGAGCCCTGAGTGAGCCGTTTTAAAAAAGCTTATTTGCTCATTAAGCTTTTTAATTTGCTCGCTTTTGTCTACTTGTTGTTGATGCAGTTTTTGCCATTTTAATACAGCTACTTGACCTTTTAATGTGCGCTCTGTTGCTTTAAGTTCACGGTATTTTTTAGCATCAAGTGACTGAACAGCCAATTTATCGAGCTGGCTTTGTAACTCTTTACGAACATCTAATAAACGTTCTAAATTTTCTCGGGTACTTTTAATCCGTGTTTGCGTTTCGCGGCGACGCTCTTTGTATTTAGATACGCCCGCAGCTTCTTCTAAAAACACGCGAAGTTCATGAGGTTTACTTTCAATTAAGCGCGATATCATCCCTTGCTCAATAATCGCATAACTGCGAGGACCAAGCCCAGTGCCTAAAAATATATCAGTTATGTCACGCTTGCGGCATTTGCTGCCATTTAAAAAGTACAACGATTGGCCATCACGTGTTACTAAACGCTTAATCGCTATTTGGTTTCTATCGGCAAAGGTGCTTTTTAATTCTTGCTCGCCTAGCGAGTTATCAAAAATCAGCTCTACAGAGGCTTGCGAAATGGCTTTTCGATTAGTTGAGCCGTTAAAAATAACATCTGTCATGGCATCGCCACGCAAGTTTTTAGCTGAGCTTTCTCCAAGCACCCATCTTACCGCATCAATCACATTAGATTTACCGCAGCCGTTTGGCCCAACAACGCAGGTCATTTGATCTGGAAACGGTATTTTAGTGGGCTCTACAAACGATTTGAAGCCCGCTAATTTAATAGTGCTTAAGCGCATCTTGTTGTTTTACCAATTTATTATTGTTGTTATTCATGGGCAATTTAACTCAAAGAACACACGTTTGTTAAGCTTGACGTTTAAAATTATCTAAAATAATCCCAGTAGCCATAGCAACATTGAGCGACTCGGCCTCACCAAATGCAGGAATTGTTATTTTATCGGTTACTAAACCCGCACAGGCTTGTCGTATGCCATGAGATTCGCTCCCCATTAACAATACACCTTCGCCATTAAACTGTGTTTTGTGTACGCTTTGGCCATCTAAAAACGCACCGTAAATTGGTAACCTGAGTGTTTGTAGGTAAGCAGGCAAATCGACCTGACTAACTGAAACTCTTACAAATGACCCCATTGTGGCGCTAATTGTTTTTGGGTTATAGGCATCTGCACTGTCTGTGCTGGTTACAATGTGTTTAATACCATACCAGTCTGCCACTCTTATTATTGTGCCTAAATTGCCAGGATCAGACACGCCATCAAGGGCCAATATTAACCCTTTTATTGTGGGTAAGTCGGCTTTTGGCATATCAACAATTGCAATAGCGGCATTATTACTTACAAGCGTGCTCGCTTTAGTAAGAACGTCCTCATCAGCTTCAATGATATGGGTGCTTGGAAAACAGCTTTGATGAGCATTTATAAATGCCGAAGTTGCAAATACATCAACTGCGTTTAGTGAACTATTAAGCAACTCAAGTACGTTTTTTTCGCCTTGTACAAGGTATTGATTATATTGCTTTCGGTACTTTTTTTGGCCAAGTTGGCGAATAAGTTTGAGTTGGTTTTTTGAAATCATAACAGCCCCATAAAATTATCCGCCCAGTATAACAGAGTTCATTATAAAAAATGTATCAACTAGTTTGAACTCACCTTAGAGATTAAAAGTCCGATTGCAGGGATAAATATTGAGTTTTGCACTTAAAATCGGTAAATTAACAAAAAAACAACATGGAATGGCTTTTAATGGAATCAACACACCCAACCCCTTCACAATCAAACGAATCGAGCGCGAATCCACTTACCCCGCTATCTAGCTCTAAAGTACAATTTAGTGGCAAAGGCGGTGAGTTTTTTGGTATTTGGATAGTTAATATCTTACTAAGCGTACTAACATTGGGCATTTATTCTGCCTGGGCAAAAGTGCGTACAATGCGCTATTTTTATGGGCATACTCGTATAGATGGCCACAGCTTTGACTACTTAGCTACTCCAATGCAAATTTTAAAAGGCCGTATTTTAGCGGTCATTGTATTTTTAATTTACACCTTTGCTGTCAGCTTTCTTCCACTCATAGGCTTCTTATTTGCCATCGCTTTTATTTTTTTAATGCCGTGGATTATTAACCAAGGCTTACGTTTTAATATGCGTATGACCCGTCATCGTAATGTGCGTTTTTCGTTTAAAGGAGATTACGGCGAAGCCTTCATTAACTTTATTCTATTACCGATTGCCAGTGTATTTACACTTTATTTATTAATGCCTTATGTTTTAAAGCGCATAGATACTTACATTCATAGTAATATTAGCTATGGCAATAAGCCATTAAGCGTAAAGCTTAAAGGTGAAACTTATTACCTAACAGCCCTTATTTGCTTTGTGGTGAGCTCTATCACCATGGTAATATTTATGGCTATTTTAGGACTATTTGGACTTGATTTACTCAATGTAGAAAACCAACAAGCAGCTCAAGACCCTGCAAAAATGGGGGTTATGTTTGGTGGGTTAATGATTGCTTACGTCGTGATGATTGCCATAGTAACCGCGGTATGGAAAGCGGCAATTAGAAATCATATTTTTAATAATAGCCAATTTGAAGATGTAGCATCGTTTAAATCTGAGCTTAAACCTATTCCTTACGCCATTTTACTTTTAACCAACATGTTAGCTATTGTGTTTTCATTAGGGCTTGCTTACCCCTGGACACAAATTCGTACATCAAAAATGCTTGCCGAGGCTACAACCGTTGATATATACCCTGGCGCATTAAACTTAATAGATACAACGCAAGAGCAGCAATCATCCTTTGCTGAGGAAGCGGCTAACGTATTTGATATTGATTTGTCGTTAACATAAGAGTTTATTATGAACGTTCAGGGACATTATTTTCCAAACGCTTCGAGTAATTATCAGCTGTGTGTCGCTAAAATTAGCGGCTCACACGTTGAAATTAATCACGGTAACGACGAACCTGTCCGCTATGCAATTAACGAACTTAATTTAAGTTCGGCGATTGCAGGTCTTGCCGACGAACTAAGCTTTGACGATGGTGGTCGCTTTATTCCGCTTGATGTAGATTTTAGGTGGCCATTTAACGCTAAAAATCATCACTCACTAGAGCGGCTTGAAAAAAATAAGTGGGCTATTATTGCAGCAATTGTAGTTACACCTCTTTTTATGTGGTTAATGCTATACAAAGTTGTGCCCGCAATTGCTGTTTACAGTGTTGATACTCTACCGCATAGCGTTGTTGAACAAATGGGTGAGCAAAGTTTTGCTGTAATTAAAAAATTAGCACTCGACCCAACAGAGTTACCTGACGAACAACAAGCCAGAGTTCAGCGACACTTTAAGACTATGCTTGATGAGCTTGCACTTGAAAAGTCGGTGTACAGGCTTTCGTTTTATAAATCCCAAAGCTTTGGTGCTAATGCGTTTGCACTCCCTCATGGCCGAATTGTGGTCACAGATGAATTAGCTAATTTACTGGCCGATAAGCCCAATGCACTAAAAGCAGTGTTACTTCACGAAATTGGCCATGTCGTACACCAGCATAGTGTTCGCATAACAGCACAATCGGCAGCAAGTACGATTGTACTTGCCGTTATATTCGGTGATTTAGAGGGAATAGCTGAGGTTGCCTTGGGGACTGGTGCCTCGTTTGCCCAACAAGGCTTTTCGCGAGATATGGAACGAGAAGCCGACAGTTATGCATTAACACAACTAGAAAACTTAGGCTATTCAAGCAACGATTTCGCCGATGCAATTGAAGCTTTGCAAAGTGCGCATACCACTGAAAACGAACACCTTAAAAAGGTAAATAACTTACTCGAATACTTATCAAGCCACCCCAGCTCACAGGAGCGAATAGATAATGCTAGGAAATAACCGCGGTTATCTACAAATTGCACGCTATATTGTGGGGTTGAGTTGGATGTATCATGGCTTTTTTCCAAAGATTTATCACGTTGCCCCTCTTGAAAAGTTAATGACTGGCAGTGCTGGCTATTCTGCACAAGTGTCTGATTTGATTACGCGTGGTGCCGGTATTGCTGAGGTTATTTTTGGGCTGTTACTTATTATATTTTATAAAAATAAACAGCTAGTTTGGTTAAATATTTTCTTATTATGCGGCCTGTTAGGGGCCGTTGCGGTCATGCAGCCAAATTTGTTAATAGAAGCATTTAATCCAGTTACTACCAACTTACCGCTTATTGCCTTGAGCTTTATATGGCTGAAAGAAATAAAACTCTTGAGTAATCGATACCTCTAAATAATAAAAGAGGATTTACATCCTCTTTTATTATTGGGGCACTTTAGAGTGAGTACTTATTTTTATGTGTCCACAAATGCAATAACTCGCTCGCAATTGTTGCTGCGGCAATAGCGGTAAGCTCACTTTGGTCATACGACGGTGATACCTCTACCACATCCATTCCCACCATATTTATACCTTTAAGCGCGCGCAGTATTTTAAGCACTTTATCTGATGTTAAACCACCACAAACCGGTGTGCCTGTACCTGGTGCAAATGCCGGGTCAAGGCAGTCTATATCAAACGTTAGGTAAACGGGTAAGTCGCCTACCCGCTCGCGTATTTGCGCTGCTATTTCATTGGCGTGCAAATCGTTAGCTTGCATTGCATCAATCACTGCAAACTCATGCTTTGATTGGTCAAAGTCGGTACGAATACCTATTTGTATGCTGTGCTCTACATCAATCAGCCCTTCCATGGGTGCATGATAAAACATAGTGCCGTGATCAAAACGCGAGCCATTGCTGTATGTATCAGTGTGCGCATCAAAATGAATCAGTGCCATTTTGCCATGTATTTTTGCATGCGCGCGCAATAGCGGAAGCGTTACAAAGTGATCGCCCCCAAGGCCTAACAGCGCTGCCCCTTGGCGAAGTATTTGCTCTGCGGCCATTTCTAGTTGTGCCGTAAAATACTCAGGATCGCCTACCGGATAAGTAAAGTCCCCCGCATCAGCAACCGTTAAACGCTCAAACAAAGGAAATGTCCACGGATATTTAGTGTCTTCCCAGGCTAAATGTACCGACGCTCTGCGAATGGCATCGGGCCCTAAGCGAGCACCGGGACGGCCCGATGTTGCTAAGTCAAACGGTAAGCCTAGTACAACGACATCTGCATCAATGGCATTAATATTTTGCACCATAGGACGACGTAAAAACGTCATCCCGTTTGAATACAATGAGTGGTCAACATGACCAAACAAGCTAGACATTGCTTATAACTCTTCTAAATAAGTGTAGCCATTAAGGCCGTTTTGCAACTCGTCTAAAACGCTTTGCTGTTCATTTTTATCTATTTTTGCAGACACTAACTGCGCGTACGACTGCTGAAAGCTCTCAACATCTAAATGCACATAGCGCATCATATCGGCCACCGTATCGCCTTGATTTATTTCGCTGATACTGGCAACGCCTTGCTCATCCATATTGATAATAGCGCTGTGCGTATCGCCAAATAAATTGTGCATATCACCTAAAATTTCTTGGTACGCACCCACTAAGAAAAAGCCCATTAAGTAAGGCTTATCTGCACTGTACTCAGGCACCGGTAAAGTGCTTTCAATGCCTTGACCATCAACATAGTGCTCAAGTGCACCGTCTGAATCACAGGTTATATCAAGTAATACAGCACGTTTTTTTGGTGCTTCGGTTAAGCCACTTAATGGCAATACCGGAAACACTTGATCAATCCCCCACGCATCAGGCAATGATTGAAAAAGCGAAAAGTTTACAAAAAACTTATCGGCTAAACGCGCATTTAACTCATCAATAATTGGACGATAGTAAACGGTTTTTGTTATCCATGTGTTTGTTAAGCTCATAACAAATACGTAAGTTAACTTGCTCTGCCCACGCACGCTGCGTTAAATCTAAAAGCCCAAGTGCAAACTGGTTATGTGCCTCTGCTAAATCCCCTTGGCTGTCGTGATAAATTTCAATCAGTGCGCGGTCATCTGTTAAATCGGTTAACTGCACAAACGATGCCCACATATTATTTAATAAAAGCGGTGCATCGCCAGCAGGCGCTTTTAGCTCCTCTGGTACGTAGCTTTCTGTGCCTATAACATTAGATATAAGCACCGCATGATGCGCTGTTAGTGCACGCCCCGACTCAGAAATAATCGTCGGCATGGGCTGCGCGTACTGCTTACACGTATCACCTATGGTGTACACAATGTTATTTGCATACTCAGCTAAGCTGTAATTCATTGAGTTATGCGATTGGCTGCGTGTACCGTCGTAATCAATAGCTAAACCGCCCCCTACATCTAAGCACTCAATGCTTGCACCTAATTTGCGTAGCTCACAGTAAAAACGCGCGGCTTCGCTCACACCTAAACGCACATCACGAATGTTTGCCATTTGCGAGCCTAAGTGAAAATGCACAAGTTGCATTAAATCAAGTTGGCCTGCCTCTTTTAAACGGTTTACTACATGTAAAACTTGCGACGCTGATAAACCAAATTTAGATTTTTCACCGCCACTTGCTTGCCACTTACCTTTGCCCTGCGATGCTAAACGAACGCGAATACCAATACGCGGTTTAACATTTAGCGCTTTTGCTTGGCTAAGTACCATGTCGAGCTCAGAGAGCTTTTCAAGCACTATGTATACTTTGTGGCCTAGCTTTTCGCCAATCAGTGCTAAGCGCACATATTCTTTATCTTTGTAGCCATTACATACAATTACTGCACTGGTTTTTTCTGCCATTGCCAAAACAGTTAATAGCTCTGGTTTGCTGCCCGCCTCAAGTCCTAATTGTTTTTTTTCTAATTCGGCTTGGCTTGCTACTATTTCTTCAACCACTTCACGTTGTTGGTTTACTTTAATTGGGTAAACTAATAAGTAGTCTTTTGGGTAACCATAGTTTTCAATCGCGGTATTAAATGCGCCACATAAACTGTGCACACGATGATGTAAAATTTGTGGAAAGCGCACTAAAGCCGGTAAGCTTAAGCCTTTTTCTTGAAGTTGTTTTGCAATATCTGTCAGTGCAATAGTTTGCTCTGGGGCGTGAGCCTTTGGGGCAACATACACATCACCTTGATCATTAATACCAAAAAAACCTTGGCTCCAATGACGAACATTGTAACTCGTGCGAGCTTGTTCTAGTGATGTTGTCTCTTTCATTTATCTTTCTCTTTTATTTAATGAATGCCGGTTCGGCTAATTGCGCGCATTAAAAGAAAAATAGACCTTTAAGTCCAACAAGTATTTTTACTCGTAACGAGTGATTTTTAATATTAAAAATAAATAGTAAAGAGCATGACCAACAAAACCTTATTTTATTGGGCCTAGCTTTAAGAAAAGCTCAGATTGGTAACACACTTATATATTGAGGGGTAATGTTAGGTGTGGTTTAAACAACTGCGTAGGAGCAAATTAATTACTTAGCCTGAAGTCTGCTTTAGAGATTTGATTTCAGAATCAGGCTAATTAACTATT
Source organism: Pseudoalteromonas sp. BSi20480 (assembly GCF_000241365.1). NCBI lineage: Bacteria > Pseudomonadati > Pseudomonadota > Gammaproteobacteria > Alteromonadales > Pseudoalteromonadaceae > Pseudoalteromonas > Pseudoalteromonas sp. BSi20480. The sequence continues at coordinate 16,599 of NZ_BADX01000178.1, forward strand.
GAAGCTAAATCATTTATTCAGCTAACGCCACTTCGGCAAGCTTCATTGTGCTCTCAAATGATTTAGTGCCAGCAATAAATAGCCCATTGTGACAAAAAACAGCGTCGTCTAATCCCGTTTGTGCTTGGAAATCTTCATCAGATAAACCAGCCCATGCTTTAGGAAGCGACTTTCTATCTTCAAACGAGCCGGGCTCGACAGGGACTGTTTGAAGTATCCATTGGCTTGAATGCGAAGGGTAAACCATGTACAACGCTTCGCTTGACAAAATATGGACTGTTTTTTTCCATGGCGTGTACTTTTCAAGCACAATAACGCGAGGATCTTCCGCGCTTTCTATCGCTTTAGCGACAATTGCTTTTGCATTGACACTGCCACTTGCTGACGCTATAAATCGAGTCAGCATACGAGAAGCAAACTCGACAGCTTCATCAAAGCACTTATCAAACTCTGGGCTCTCTTCCCACGTTGGGTTATACATTGAAATTGTTTGACTTAAACTTATACCCTGCTGAACACCCTCAACATGACCACAATCAATTGCATCAATGGTTGAAACTAATCCTGCATCAACTCTGTCTGCAACTGCTTGATTATTGTCACACAGTGCTAAACCATACTTTTGCCACACCAATCCAAATGACGAGTACGGTATTCCATTTTCACGCTCCCCAGCGCCACCACGTTGGTGATGATCAAAACGTCCAGCATCTGGATCGTATTGCCCACCTACATCAATCACTATATCAGCACTGTCCATAAGCGCTTTATCACGTGTACGTACTAAATTAAACGAAGGATAGACATGTTTAAGCACCGCGATGCTAAATACATCATCGGCATGAAAATTACCGTTATGAGTAACTACTGTTAAATCGGTCACTGAACTGGCGTCTTGATTAGAAAGGATAAGTAAGTCTCGCTCTGTATTGCGTTAATTGTGAAAACTAAAGGACATTAAATAGTGAATTTTATACGAATGTAACTAACAAGAACAGGGTTCTTGTTAGTCGTTTTGATACTACGACAGACTCCAGCCAAATTACCAAAGCATGTTAATTTAAAATTGAAGGTGTCTACATTTTAATAAGACTGATGCCAGCGTAAATAATCATCGAAGTTCATAGGTTTAGCAATTAAATAGCCTTGAATCATGTCAACGCTCATTGTTTTAAGTACGGTAAATTGTTCTTCGGTTTCAACACCTTCAGCAACAACTGTTAAGTTAAGGCTTTTACCTAAATTAATAATGGTTTGCACAATACTAAACCCTGTGCCTTTATCTAATATTTTATCTATAAAGCTTTTATCTACTTTTAATTCATTCACCGAAAACGAGCTCAAATGCGTTAAACACGAATAGCCTGTACCAAAGTCATCTATTGAAAAAATAAAACCTTGCTGCTTTAACTCATCAATTTGCGATATTACGCTGGCTATATCGCCGCTAAGCATAGACTCTGTGATCTCTAACTTAATATTCGATGGATTAACATTATAATCATTAACAACATTTAATAATTCCGTTTTTAACGTCGTTGAATTGAACTGGACTTGACTGATGTTGATAGACACTTTAAATGAATCATCAATCAGCTGCTTGCTATTAAGCTCATTTATTAGAATACAAATATCACGCAGAACGGTGTTTTGGAGCTTTTGAATAACCCCATTTTGCTCAGCGATTGGAATAAAGTCATTAGGCGCAATCAGCCCCTTACTTGGGTGATGCCATCTAATTAAAGCCTCAGCACCCGTAATTTTACCATTTGCATTTATTTGCGGCTGAAAATACGCACTAAACTCATCGTGTGCAATGGCTCTTACAATATCGGTTTCAAGTTCGGCCTGATTTTCAAGCAATGCTTGTAACTCGGGATCATAAAAGCTGCAGCTATTGCCGTTTTTCATTTTAGAACGGTACATAGCCGTATCAGCAAATTTAAGAATGTTATCGGTTAAATGGTTGCTTTTATCTATTAAACAAATACCAATGCTACAACTGACCTGAAAGGCTAAGCGGCCCACTTCAAATTTATCATAAAAAACACTTTGTATTATTTTTGCTATTTTTTCAGACTCTAAAATTGCACTTTCGGTATTATCACCAACATATTCAAGCAATATAATAAACTCATCGCCACCAACACGCGCTAATGTATCTTTTTCACCAACAACACCATTAAATCGTTTTGAAAGCTCTACTAGAACTTCATCACCCGCGCTATGGCCTACTGAGTCGTTTATTCGTTTAAAGTTATCTAAATCTAGAAATAATAACGCACCGGTCACATCGCTTTGCTTTATATTCTCAACATAGGCTGATAATTTGTCATTCAGCATTCGTCTATTTGGCAAACCTGTTAATGGGTCATAAAAGGCAAGCCTTTCTACTTCTAGCTCTGCTTTTTTTCTTGTTGTTATATCGCGTGCAACCCAAACAATATAACGCTGAGATGGGTTATCTGACTGGTAATCTTTAATGGGTGATGTACGACCTTCAAAAACCATTATTTTGCCGTCGATATCTAATTCATATTCAAAAACTTGAACATCATTTGTGAGCAATGTTTTATTTATTACCGCCATTATTGATGTGGCATCTTCAGCAGGCATTACATCATTAATTTTTTTATTTATTAAGTCAGATTGTGATTTGTATAAAAGCGCGTCGGTGGTGCCATAAATATCCATATACTCACCCTCTTCACTAATAATAAGTGTTAAATCGGGCATAACCTTTGTAAAAGCAGCAAATTTTTCATTACTTTTTTCTAAATCAGTAATGAGCTGGTTAGCTTTTATGTACTCTGCATTTTTTTCAAGTGCAATACTTGTGAAATTTACAAAATAGTCGATTAATTCAAGTTCGAAAGGTGAAGGCTTTTTGGGCTTATCGTGGTAAATGGCAAACGTACCTAAAATACTAGATTTAGTTGAAATAACAGGGGTAGACCAACACGACTGCAATCCAAACTGTAAAGCGACGTCTTTAAAATCAGCCCACAACGATGAATTAGCTATGTCTTCAACAATAACGCGCTCACCTGAATACGCAGCAGTACCGCACGAGCCAACATTTGGACCTATATGAACCCCATTGATTGCCTGACAATAACCATCCTCAATGTTAGGCGCGGCACAGTGCAGCAATTGCCCTTTGTTTAGTGACAAAATAGAACATTTAGCAGATTTTTCATCAATAAGTTCTTCTATCGATAAGCATATCTCGTCAAGGACATCCTCAAACGGGAGCCCAAGCGCTATTTTAGATAAAATATCTTGCTGATGGGATAACAACTTATTTAATCTAACTGTTTCCATTTGACACCACACACTTTCATTATTGTTTTTAGCTTACAGATGTTTTTTAAAAACAGTACGTATTCTGTACCGAATAAAATTATTCGCTTAGGTAACATAAAGTATAGCTTTAAATAAACGACTTTTACTGCTAATTGCTGTTTTTTATACAATAATAAACAGCATAGCGTTAGCCTATAAAATATAGGTGTTTTAAAATCTGCTTGTTATTGGCTTAAGCCAAGCTCCATAAACACACTTTGCGGGTTATCTTGATAAGAACCAAAACAACCACAACGTTTAAACCCTAAATTTTCATATAGTTTAATCGATTCTATTTGTTTAGGGCCGGTTTCCAATCTAATCAATGGTATTTCTTCTTCGCCTGCGTAGTGCAAAAGAATTTGCATAACTCTGCGAGATAACCCTTTCCCACGGTAACTAGGGTTTACATAAAGGCGTCTTACTTCTGCGTAAGATGGTTCCCCTGATTGCATTACAATTGCCCCACAAGCAACAATCCCGTCATCATTTTTTAACCCAATGGCATAAACGTTAGGTTTATCTAGTTCGCTTAAGGTAAGTGATTGCGCGGTAGCTACAGGGTATAAAGAGTTTATAAGTCGGTCGATATCAGCAAAAACATTAATCACATCCTGGTCATTCGGTTTTAAATCAACTAACTGCATTGAGTATCTCAAATTTATATTAATTATATGTTGTGAAACTATACCGAATTGTAACAAATGAACAACCTCTGCATGGTGTTTTAACACAATTACAGCTTTAAATGATTCAGACTCAGTACTTTAAAATAAGGAACTGATAAAAAATGCGTATACCTTGCTTTAAACACTTTGTTACGCAAAATAGCTGTTCAAAATTATTAAGCTATTTATACTAACTTTAGTTGTAAACATTGATTGAGGTTGTTGTGCAGATCATACAAGGTATGGAATATTTTTTTTCAGGGTTTAAATTAATAAGCCAAAAAGGATTAAAGCGCTTTGTGCTCATCCCGCTTTTGATTAATATTTTATTATTCGGTAGTTCATTATTTTTCTTATTTGGGTGGCTGAGTGACGGTTTTAATTATATCAACAATATGCTTCCCGAATGGTTAAGCTGGTTAGAATGGTTAATGTGGCCAATTGCAGTATTAGTCGTGCTATTTAGTTATAGTATGGTGTTTACCGTGATTACAAACTTTATTGCCGCTCCATTTAATGCACTTTTAAGCGAAAAAGTAGAATTGTACCTAACGGGTCAAAAAATTAACGATGATGGCTTTGCTGACTTAATAAAAGATATACCACGTATGCTTGCCCGTGAGTGGACCAAGCTATGCTATTACTTACCACGTGCTATTGGCTTTTTTATATTACTGTGGGTATTACCGGTAATAGGGCAAATTCTGTGGGTATTATTTACTTGCTGGATGTATGCGGTGCAGTATAAAGATTATGCGTTTGATAACCATAAAATTAGTTTTAAAGAGATGAAAAACGACTTAAAGTCTAAACAAGGGCTTTCTTATGGGTTTGGTTTTGCTGTTATGCTATTAACAGCTATTCCATTTGTTAACCTAATTGTTATGCCTGTTGCCGTATGCGGTGCTACGCGTTTGTGGGTAGATAATTACAGACCAAAATATCGAAGCTAACTCTTAAATGAAGTTATTACTTTAGTAACAGTGTGTATATAAAAATGGGCCTAGCGGCCCATTTTTTGTCTTCAATCAGCTGTATAAGCTTTGAGGGACTTTAGTCACATTTAAATGTACCGTTATCTCTTCTCTATCATGGTATAAATGCTTAGCTTGTAATTCGTAGCTAATACCATACTTAGCGAGCTCTTCTTTTATCATTGCTAAGCACTCATATACACTGTCAAAGCGCTTTTTCATTGGTAATTTAAGATTAAAAATAAGCTCTTTTGCATAGGCATTGACTGCCCAGTCAATCATTAGGCTGGTTACTTTGGTTGGTTTTTCTACCATGTCACATACAAGCCAAGTAATGTTTCTTTTCTCTGGACGATATTTAAAGCCATCCTCTCTGAAATGCTTAACCTGCCCTGTTTCCATTAGGTTATCATTCATTGGTCCATTGTCTATTGCATTAACAAACATGCCTCTGCGCACCAACTGGTATGTCCAACCACCTGGGCATGCGCCTAGGTCAACACATCGCATACCGGCAGCAACACGTGTTTCTCTTTGCTGCTCTGGTATAAACACATTGAACGCTTCATCAAGTTTAAGTGTAGAACGGCTAGGACCATCGCTTGGCATACGCAAACGTAAAATCCCCATAAAGTTGGGTGAATTGTTATAGCTGTATGAATAGCCAACATATGCGGTATTATTTTCCAAAAATAACACATGCATCACAGGCCGATTTGCCTTTGACTCACGCAACACGGTGTTTTGTTTCTCTAGTGCTTTTTTAAGCGGCGTGGATATTTTTTTACAAAAAGTAAGCAGTTCTTTCCCTTCGTTTGTATCAGGCGTCTCTACTCGTAATTCAGCGCATAAAGGAAAATCTTTAGCTGCTTGCACAACTGCGCCTACACGGTCTTCTAAAGGCATATCTTCTAATAATGTGCCGGCAAACCACTGGCGAGCAAACACCATATTTTTGAAGTCGATTTTTTTGATTATCTCGTCGCTATGCTGCGCTTCAAAACATTCATATATAACGTAACCTGTATTAGGTTTTGCCTTTACATACCCTGCAAAACCTTGCTCAGCAGCATGAAATGTTATTTCAGCAGCTGCATCGTTTTCAAACCCACTGCGACAATAAATCACAACACTAGACATAATAACCCTTAAACTTTTTAAAACTTAAATCGTGCAACTTGCACTAAAATAACAATCCAACCAATAATAAAGCACACCCCACCAAGAGGAGTAATTGGCCCTAACCACTTCATTCCTGTCAGTGCTAATAAATATAGGCTGCCACTAAAAAGCAGTGTACCTATTATAAAAAAGTGGCCAGCCCAATTTAGGTTAATACCCCATTTTAAGAGTAAAGCTACTGCAATTAATGCTAAACCGTGTACCATTTGATACTCAGCGGCTGTTTTAAACACACCTATCGAATACTCTGATAGACGACTTTTTAGTCCGTGAGCGGCAAAAGCCCCCAACATAACCGAAAGCATACAAAATAAACTGCCTGCCATTAAAAATAGTTTTGTCATTATTTACCCAACATTTTGTTTATAAATTGTGCTGTACTAGAAGCTGCTATTTGGCGGTTTTCTAATTCAGTAATGCCACTTTTTTTACGTGGTTTTAATGAATGGTCGCCATCAGCCAACCATACATAGTCTGGCTGCTTTGGCATTGCCAGTGTTTTTAGTTCTTCACGCGTACCAAATGTATCTCTCTCACCTTGCAACACTAAAAATGGACAAGGAATATCGGCAAAGTGTTCTGTACGAAGCTTGTCTGGTTTACCTGGTGGATGAAATGGGTAACCAAATGCAATAACGCCTTTAATTGGCTGCTTAGTTGTGCATGCAAGCATTGACGCCATTCGCCCACCCATTGATTTACCGCCAATAAACAAGGGTAATTTAGGCTGAGCATGCGTTAATACTTGCTCATAGTATGTAAGCAACTTGGGAGCACGCTCTGGTGGGCGTCGCTTGCCGGTTTGCTTTGCAATTTGCATATATTCAAAATCAAATAAACCAACATCAACACCCTGCTCACTGATCAGTGCAGCCACGTGCTGCATAAAGTCAGAATCACTGCCAGCACCAGCACCATGGGCAAAAATAAACTGTGCAATTGCGGGTTGGCTTTGACTTTTGAACCATTCAATCATGATTAATACTCTTGCTCTTGTTCAACCAAACTTAGCATCCATTCTTTAAATGACACTATTTTTCCCAATTCAGTTTGTGATTCACGAAGCACCAAATAGTAAGCGTTTTTACTTTCTAGACTGTGGCTAAATGGAATAACTAATCGCCCCGCATCAATATCTGGTTTAGCTAACACACTATTCCCAATTGCAACGCCTTGACCATGAACGGCAGCTTGCAGCACCATAGAAGAGTGGCTAAATATAGGCCCTTGATTTACTTGTACATTACGTACACCCGCAGTTTTCATCCACGTTTTCCAATTTTTACGTGTAGTGTCATGCAATAGGGTGTGCTGTGCTAAATCACTGGGTTGATCAAGTGGTTTGGGACCACTCAATAACATAGGGCTGCACAATGGCACTAAATACTCTGTATGTAACTTATAAGCTTGCACTCCATTCCAGTGGCCACGCCCGTAGTAAATGGCAATATCGACATCGTCACTTAACGAATTTTCGTCTTGGTCTTGTGCTTTTATTCTTACGTCAATTTCAGGGTGTAATTCATTAAATAAACTTAAACGAGGCACTAACCATTGAATAGCAAAACTAGGGGTTAAACTTACCGTTAATGAGCCTTTAGCCCCTCGCGCAAGTAACTTTTCTGTGGCATCAATCAGTTGCGTAAAAATTTCTTTAATATCTAAAAAATAACCTTGGCCTTCTTCCGTTAATAATAACGAACGATTTTTTCGTAAAAATAGCTTTAAACCTAAATGTTCTTCGAGTGTTTTTATTTGATGACTGACAGCTGCTTGCGTTACATAAAGCTCTTCTGCGGCTTTTGTAAAGCTTAAATGCCGTGCTGCAGCTTCAAATGCTTTGAGTGCGTTTAATGGGGGGACTCGTCTTGACATAATAACCAAGCTTTGAATTAGTTTTTCTTATGCATGAATTATATACCCATGACGAGAAAGAGTATATTTAAGGTGTAAAAAAAGCGACTAATGTCGCTTTTTATTATGCGGTTACTTTTTATAAGTCGCTAGCACTGGTATCTAACGGCGCAAAACTCTTAACCAAATCATCTACCGCTTTCATTTGCGATAGATAGCCTTCTAATTTGCTTAGGGCTAATGCACATGGTCCATCACACTTTGCTTCATTAGGGTTTGGATGTGCTTCTATAAATAAACCAGCGATCCCCAAAGCCATTCCACTTCTGGCTAACTCTGCCGCTTGAGCTCGACGCCCATCAGCTGAATCTGCACGACCACCTGGGCGTTGCAGCGCATGCGTTGCATCAAATATAACTGGTGCCATTGCCTTCATGTCATCCATACCTAACATATCAACAACCAGGTTATTATACCCAAAGCTAGAGCCACGCTCACAAAGTGCAATATTATTATTACCAGCCTCATTAAATTTAGTAATGATGTGGCGCATTTCATGTGGTGCTAAAAATTGCGGCTTTTTAACATTGATAATCGCACCTGTTTTTGCCATAGCAACAACTAAGTCTGTTTGGCGGGCTAAAAAAGCAGGCAACTGAATAACATCAACCACTTCAGCAACCGGCGCCGCTTGATGCGGTTCGTGAACGTCAGTGATAAGAGGAATATTGAAGGTGTTTTTAATTTCTTCAAATATTTTTAACCCTTCCTCCATTCCCGGACCACGGTACGAGTTGATTGAAGAACGATTAGCTTTATCAAATGATGCTTTAAACACATATGGTATGTTTAGCTTTGTCGTCACTTCTACATAATGCTCTGCAATGCGCATGGCTAAGTCGCGCGATTCTAAAACGTTCATACCACCAAATAAAACAAACGGATTGTTGTTTGCTAATTCAATATCATTAATTTTGATAATTTGATCTTTCATTTTAATTCCTTAAGGTGCAACTGCTTGCAACATTAATCCACAAATATAAGCCATGTATGTACCCACTCCGTAACCTAATACAGCCAGTAAAACACCGACAGGCGCAAGCGAAGGGTGAAATGCTGACGCAACAACAGGCGCAGACGCTGCGCCTCCGACATTAGCTTGCGAGCCTACTGCCATATAAAAAAGCGGTGCTTTAATTAATTTTGCAACAAGCAACATTAAACCAGCATGTACTAGCATCCAAACAGCGCCCACTAAAAACAAGCCCGGGTTATCAAAAATAGCGGTTACATTCATATGTAAGCCAATTGAGGCAACTAAAATGTATAAAAAGCTTGAGGCTACTTTAGATGCACCAAATGCTTCAATCTGTCTTACTTTAGTAAAAGACAAACTAATACCAATGGTAGTTGAAATGACAATTAACCAGAAAAACTTACTGGTTAAGCTGTACTCTTTTGCCCACGCATAATTATTAGCGAAAAACGGACCCTAAAAAGTCTGCGCAAAAATGGGCTAAACCAGTAATACCAAATGCAATAGCAAGCAATGTCATGTAGTCATTCAGCGTTGGCATGCGCGCATGCTCTGCATGGTATTTTTCAACACGCTGCTTTAAATCTTCAATGGCGCTGGTGTCTGCTCCTGTAGCAGCATCAATTTTCTTATGATTAGCTGCCATTAGTAACAAAACTGCCATCCAAATATTAGCCACTATGACATCAACGGTGACCATCACTGAAAAAATATCGCCGCCCACCTCAAACATTTCTTTCATTGAGGCTTGGTTTGCGCCACCGCCAATCCAGCTTCCAGCTACGGTGGTCATGCCGCGCCATACGGCATCTGGCCCATGTCCGCCTACAATTGTAGGGTCTACCGCGCTCACAACTAAAATAGCCAGAGGTCCGCCGATAACAATACCGAGCGTTCCCACTAAAAACATAATTAGTGCTTTAGGGCCTAAGTTTAAAATCGCTTTTAAATCAATGCTAATAGTTAAAAGTATTAAACAGGCGGGTAATAAATAGCGTGAGGCAACGTAATAAACATTCGATTTATTACCATCGACAATCCCAAACGTATTAAGCAAAGAAGGTAAAAAGTAGCAAAGTAATAGAGCCGGTACATATTTATAGAACGTTTTTAATGCTGGGCGCTCGCTGTTTGAGGTTTTAAATATAAACCCCAAAATAACCGCAAGTAAACCAAGCACAACTGCATCATTGGTGATTAATGCGCTTTGTGTTTCAACCATGGTATTCCCTAATATTAATGGTGAGTTTTATTATTATCTTCTAATTCTTCAATTTGGTGTTGGATGATTTCTATTGCTGGATCATCTGGGCATTCATCTACAAAAAATTGTAGATCATCCCGGGCCATTTTAGGGCAATCGAGCTGATTTAATAAATACCCTCTGTCACGCCTTTCGTAAGGGTCGTCGCCAATTAATTCCATTAACATTTCAACGCATGTTAATGCATGGCCAAATTTATTTTCACTAATGAAAGACCACTTTTGCTGCGCTAAGAAAAGCTTATAAACTTCATCGTCAAAAATAAGTTCTAAGGGCTCTTGTTCTTGCCCTTCAGCTTCATCAGCATTTTCAGGAATAATATACCAACTTTGCTGACCGCTACTTGGTTCAACCAAATAGCCTTCTTCATCGCTCATAGCAATATGAACACCTATATCACCTTGATTTAGACTCATACTGGCATCGAGGTTAGCCTGTTGTAAAAAATGACAAAGTAAAATTGCCAGAGTAGTTGGCGAGCCGCTACGCATAGTGAGGGTGTAGCTTAGGCTATTTAATTTATGCTCAGGTACTTTTAAACTCGAAGCGCTAAATAGCCATGTACTGTAAAAGGTGTCTAGCAACTTATCTAAGCGTTCATGAGAGTCGGGTACAACAATACATAATGCATTAATTTGTTTTTCAAAATCAGCAAGAACATCAAAAGCGGCTGTTAAGTCTAGTTGTGGATCCCATTTCGATTCAGCCTTAATACAACGATAAATTGCCGCAGGGGTAAAGTCATCGTAAGCATCATCAATATAAGAGTCATCGTGTTCATCAAACCCAAAAGTGGTCATCAATACTGCAACATTTCTAGAAAACGAACGCGTAGTTTACCTAATTCTACCCATATATTCCAATAACGAAATGTACTTGATCAAATGCATGGAGGGAATATTCGAGCTTTAGAGATACTAAAGCTCGGTAAATTTATTTAAGGCTTAAAGTAGTAATGCTGACTTGGCTGTTGCCAAATAACCAATAGCTAAAATAACAAACGTATTTACAATAAGGTAAGATATTTTAGCCAAAAAATTAGTTTGCTTAGCGCTTATAATTCCAATAGCAATATAAGCAACCACTAATATAATTTTTTCTAATAACCAATTTTGTTCAAACGGGTTTATCTTCCCCATATACATGAGTGTAAATGCAGAAATTAAAAGTAATGTATCAATGCTATGACTACCAATAAATACAAGTTTATTACGAGCAATTTTGCCACTGCCCATTCGTGAAAAAGATCGAATATAAAATAAAACTACACTCAATGCTGCTATTGCCATGTGTGAGTGCTTTACTGCTAAATAATCCATATGCCTCTGTTCTTCTATTTATATAAAATTAATCTGGGTAACGTTTGATAATTATTTCAAGTTCATCAAGGTTTGCGTTAAAAACATCAACTAACTTTGGTTCAAAATGCGTGCCTTTTTGTGCGTTTATCTCTTCAACAACACGCTCGAGCGTCCATGAATCTTTATAGCAGCGTTTATGCCTTAACGCATCATATACATCAGCCAATGCCACAATACGGCCGAATATATTAATTTTATCCCCTTCTAAACCTTCAGGGTAACCAGAACCATCCCACTTTTCGTGATGTTCCTTAGCTATAGTGGCACCTGCACTGACAATTTCATGAGCTGATCCTTTTAAAATGCCATAGCCTTTATCAGTGTGGGTTTTCATTACTTCCCACTCTGGTGCATCAAGCCTTGCGGGCTTATTTAATACCGAATCGGGGATACCTACTTTGCCTACATCATGCAAAGGCGCAGCTAATCTAATCAAATCAGCTTGCTGTTTAGATAAACCATAACCAAGCGCCAAAGCATGGCAAATATGTGCAACACGTTTTACATGATTACCTGTTTCAGTAGAGCGTTGTTCAACCGCTTCACTTAATCTGTAAACAAGCTCTTGTTGCGTGGCCTCAATTTCTGATTGTAACTGAACATTTTCAAAGGCTAATTGTACATTTTGAGCAAAAATTTCAACGAGGTTGCGTTGTGTATCGGTTAGTGTATTAGGAATGCCTGTGATAAACAGCATTGAACTGTGGTTATATTCACTGCTGCAATAAGCAAATAGGTAATTATCTTTGTAGATAATAGACTGATTATTTAACGCTTCTTGGCATGCGCTTAGTTGCTCCGCGTGTAGCACCTCTTCAAGGTCTTTACCTTCACTTTTTTCAAACTCACCGGTACCTGAACAAATAATCATTTTATTGTTCTGAGATGCTGGGTTTTGTGCAACAAGCGTGGTCGCGTACATAGCCTGATCTGAAATACCAAGCAATGATGTAAGTTGCTGCATTACTCCTTCTATAAAATGCTCTATTGAATGTGCAGAAAAAATATTGCGTGATGCAGTTATTATTTTCTCAAGGCCAACACGAGATTGTTCTATTGAAATAATATCGCGGTACGAACGAAGGCTCGACATGATAACTGTAAACAATTTTTGTGCGGTGAGTTCTGTTTTTGATTTGTAGTCGTTAATATCAAAATTAACTATTACTTGGCGTTCTGGTGCCTGACCAGGTTGGCCGGTACGTAAAATAATACGAATGTGGTTATTTTTTGCGGTTTCACGAATATATTTTACAACTTGCAGGCCTGCATCGTCTGTTTCCATTACAACATCAAGTAAAACAATTGCTGCGTCTTTATGCTCATCAATTAAAGTTTTAGCCTCAGCGCCAGAATACGCGCTGATAAATTCTAAACGTTTATTTTGAAACTCAAAATCACTCAATGCCAATTTAGTAACTGCATGAACTTCAGGTTCGTCATCAACGATTAGTACTTTCCAGGTGCCCAAATCGGTGTTATCTACCGGTGTATCTGGCTCATCTGAAAATAAAAAGTCACCCATCATAATTAGAATTCCTACATGACACATTTAACACACGGATGCAGTAATAATTAAGCTTATTATGGCCACTGTGCGAGCGTTACACGGTCATTTTCACCAAGATCTTTTATCGTTTTAATATTAACAAAGGCCATCGTTTTAAAAAATTCACGAACAGCAAAACCTTGGTCATAACCGTGCTCTATTAGAAGATAGCCACTAGATAGCAAATAGTCACGTGATTGTGTAATTATTTGTTTAATATCAGACATTCCTGAATCTTCAGCAACTAAGGCAGATAAAGGTTCAAATCGCACATCGCCTTGAGCCAAATGTTCGTCACTACTTTCTATGTACGGCGGGTTGGTCACTATAAGATCAAAATATTCATTATCAAGTGAGCTAAACCAATTGCTTTGTTTAACACGCACATTACCAAGTCCTAGACGCTGTTGATTCCGAGTTGCAAGCGCTACAGCGTCAGTCACTTTATCTACCGCTGTAATATTCCACAAAGGCATTTCACTACCCAATGCCAATGCAATGGCGCCAGTACCTGTTCCCAGGTCCAGAACTTTTGCATTTTCCGAAATTCCTAAACCAAGTGCAGCTTCAACTAATGTTTCAGTATCTGGCCGCGGAATTAACGTTGTTGCATTGACTTCTAAGGTTAAGCTCCAAAACTCACGTTGCCCTGTAATATGCGCTACAGGTTCGCCGTTTAATCGCCGAGCGCAAAGAGTATCAAAGGAGTGTTGTTGCTCAGTACTGAGCAACCTTTCGGGCCAAGTAAAAAGATAGCTACGTGGTTTATCAAGAACATGAAGAAGTAATACCTGTGCGTCTAATTTCGCACTTTCGCTGCTTTGCGCTAATAAATTAGCGCCAGCAGCAACAGCTTGCTCGAGAGTTTGATTCACTATTACTCATCGCCCATTGCGGCAAGTAAATCAGCCTGATGCTCTTGCATTAATGGGTCTACAATGGCACCTAAATCACCCGCTACAACTTCATTTAAGCGGTACAGCGTTAAGTTGATACGGTGATCGGTTATACGTCCCTGCGGATAGTTATATGTACGAATACGTTCAGAACGGTCACCACTACCAACTAAGTTGCGACGCTCAGAGGCTTCTGCTGCATGACGCTTCTCATCTTCAGCTTGCTGTAAACGTGCTGCAAGTACTGACATCGCTTTAGCACGGTTTTTATGCTGCGAACGCTCATCTTGACATTCAACAACCACACCCGTAGGTAAATGCGTAATACGAATTGCTGAGTCAGTTTTATTTACGTGCTGGCCACCTGCGCCCGATGCTCTAAAAGTATCTACTTTTATATCGGCGGTGTTAATTTCAATTGCTTCAGCTTCTGGAATTTCTGCCATTACCGCTACGGTGCACGCCGATGTATGAACACGACCTTGCGATTCAGTCTCTGGTACACGTTGTACACGGTGTACGCCAGACTCAAATTTAAGCTTACCGTATACGCCTTCACCGCTAATGTTAGCAATGACTTCTTTGTAACCACCGTGTTCACCTTCATTGGTAGTTACTACTTCTAATTTCCACTTTTGCGTTTCAGCAAAACGGCTGTACATTCTAAATAAATCACCGGCAAAAATAGCGGCTTCATCACCCCCTGTGCCTGCGCGGACTTCTAAAAATACATTGTTATTATCTTTTGGATCTTTAGGAAGCATTAATACCTGAATTTCATCTTCAAGGCTTAATATTTGTGCTTTGGCTTCTTTATACTCTTCCTGTGCCATTTCTCGCATATCAGGGTCTGAGTCTTTAAGCATCTCTTCAGCGCTTGCTAAATCTTCTTTTGTTTGTTGAAACGATAAAAAAGTTTTAACTATTTCTTCAAGCTCAGAGTATTCTTTTGAAAGGCCACGAAAGCGATTTTGATCGCTAATAACCGACGGGTCGCTCAACAGTGCTTGTACTTCTTCGTAGCGCTCTACTAGCGTTTCTAATTTATTATAAACAGACTCTTTCATTTAACGGTTATTCCTGATCAATACCTAACATTTTTTTCAACTGATTTAATTGAGCCACTTCACCTTTTTTAGCCGCATCTTGAATGGCACGGGTAGGCGCGTGCATTAAGCGGTTGGTTAACTTATTGGCCAATTCTAAAATTACTTTTTCTGCGTCTTTACCACTAGAAAGCTGGCTAACTGCTCTTTCTACTAATTCAGACTTAATTGTTTGAACATCGTTTCGATAGTGACGAATTAACCCCACAGAATCGAGTGAACGCATCCACATACAAAACTCTTTAGTGCGCTCAGTAATAATTATTTGTGCCTGCTGTGCAGCTTGTTCTCGCGCTGCCATATTTTCACTTACAATCGTTTGTAAGTCGTCAACCGAGTATAAATAAGCCGCATCTAGCTCACCAACTTGGCTTTCAATGTCGCGCGGTACCGCAATATCAATAAACAACATCGGTTTGTTACGGCGCTGCTTTAGTGCTTGCTCCACAACCCCTTTACCAATAATAGGCAGTGTACTGGCCGTTGAGCTTATTATAATATCTGCGTTGTGCAAACGCTCTGGCAACTGCGCTAATGCAATGACATCTGCCGACACTTCATCGGCTAAATTGCGGGCTCGTTCAATCGTTCTATTGGCTACTGTTATATTTTGTGGCTCATTTTGATACAAATGCTTAGCAACAAGCTCTATTGTTTCGCCTGCACCTATTAATAACACATTGGTTTTATCAAGCTTGCCGTAAATATGCTTAGCTAAATTAACAGCCGCAAACGCCACCGAAACTGCACTGGCGCCTATGTTAGTTTCAGTTCGGACCTCTTTCGCAACCGAAAATGTCTTTTGAAACAAACGATCAAACGTAACACCCACTGCATCATGGGTTTTAGCACTATTATAGGCTTGTTTAATTTGCCCTAAAATTTGCGGTTCACCTAACACAAGCGAATCTAAACCGCAGGCAACGCGCATTAAATGGTTAATTGCTTGATTGCCCTCGTGGCAATAAATGTTATTACTCAGTTCCTGTTCATCTAAACCATGGAAACTGGCAAGCCATGCTAACAGTGTTTGGGAATTTTGCTGAGCAAGGCTACAATAGATTTCTGTTCGGTTACAGGTAGACACGATCACAGCTTCATTAAAGTCGGCATGGCCACTTAATTGCTGCAACGCCTCTGACATTTGCTCAGGCGAAAAAGCCACTTTTTCACGCAGTTCTACGGAAGCAGTTTTGTGATTTATACCTAGTGCTATTATGGTCATGTTTGCCAAATATTGCTGAGCCCTACTTTAAAGGCGGCAATTTTACCAAAAATCAGCGGAATATGGAAAGTAAGGAACAACATTTGATTAGACATTATTTAATATTAGCTATAACTTTTATGTTTTTAAGTGGCTGCGCGCAACAATTACCAAACAAAACAGCAATTTACGACAACTGGAAAGGTCAACTCGCCAATCAAAAAACTTGGCATGTAGAGGGGAAACTTGCTTTTATTAGTCCCGATGAGCGCCAATCTGCAAACTTAAATTGGCAGCAACAAGAAAATAACAATAATTTAGTACTGACTTCATTTATTGGCACACGCATTTTACAACTAAAACAGTCGCGCAATGTTGCTGAGCTTGAATTTGACGATAAAGTTTATGTAGATACCAATGCATCTGCGCTGCTTAAGCGCTTAACTGGCTTTGCTTTACCTGTTAATAATGCTGATAACTGGCTTAAAGGCACTATTGATTCACAAACGTTGCAAGTTGATGAACTTGGCCGTTCGAAGCAAGTACTTTGGTTAGATAATGAAAGTAAACAATGGCAAATAAACTATGCAGATTATATACAAACCGCTGGTTATTGGTTGCCTACAAAACTGACGCTCAAACACCAAAAAATTAAAATTAAAATTCAACTATATGACTGGCAATTTAATTAACTATGAATAGCAAAACCTTTTTTTCACTTATTGCACCTGCAAAACTCAATTTATTTTTACATATTAATGCGCGCCGAGATGACGGTTATCACGAATTAGAAACCTTATTTACCTTCTTAAACTTCGGCGATGAGCTCTCTTTTGAGTTAACAGATGAATCATCAATTTTAATCACTGGTGATACTAAAGACATACCACTTGAAGATAATCTCATCTATAAAGCTGCTTTAATGTTACAAACTGATGCTAAAACAAAGCACGGTGTAAAAATAAATTTGATAAAACGACTGCCTATGGGAGGAGGTGTTGGAGGGGGGTCGTCTGATGCGGCAACAACACTATTAGCGCTCAATAAATTGTGGAATATTAATTATGACATTAATAAACTTGCTAATTTAGGCTTACAATTAGGGGCTGATGTGCCTGTATTTATACGTGGTGAAAGCGCCATTGCGCAAGGCATTGGGGAAAAACTACACCGTGTTGAACTTGCGCAAAAATGGTACTGTGTTGTGCACCCAAACCAGCATGTAAGCACCGCTAAAATATTCACTCACCCCGACTTAAAACGCGATACACCAAAAATCTCAGGTGATTGGAAACAGCAAACTTTGCACAACGATTGTGAGCCTTTAGTTAAAAAGCTATGCCCCGAGGTTGAAAAAACCCTCCAGTGGTTGCTAAAATACGCTCCGTCGAAGATGACCGGAACAGGTTCATGTTGTTTTGTAGAGTTTGATACACAAGCTCAAGCTAGCCATGTACTTGCTAACCTCCCCCATACTTGGCAGGGATTTGTAGCGTCAAATGCTAATATCTCCCCTGCTCATACGGAGTTAACCGCCATTTTCGATCAATGAAGTAACGTAAAAGTAATCATAAGTTAACTCGTAATGATTTTTATCATTGCTCGTTAGTCCAAAATTTCAGTGCCTGAGGAACCCTACCGTGCCTGACATGAAGCTCTTCGCTGGTAACGCAACACCTGAGTTAGCTCAAAAAGTTGCAAAACGTTTATATATTGAATTAGGCGATGCTGTTGTTGGCCGTTTTAGCGACGGTGAGATCAGTGTTCAAATTAATGAAAATGTTCGTGGCTCGGATGTTTTTATCTTGCAATCAACCTGTGCCCCTACAAACGATAACCTTATGGAACTTATCGTTATGGTTGATGCTCTTCGTCGCGCATCTGCGGGTCGTATTACTGCCGTCATTCCTTATTTTGGTTATGCCCGTCAAGACCGTCGCGTACGTTCTGCCCGCGTACCAATCACTGCTAAAGTTGTTGCCGATTTCTTATCGAGTGTAGGTGTAGACCGTGTACTTACGGTTGATTTACATGCAGAGCAAATTCAAGGCTTCTTTGATGTACCAGTAGATAATGTATTTGGTAGCCCTGTATTACTTGAAGATATGAAAGAGCGTCATTTTGATGATGTTGTTATTGTTTCTCCAGATATTGGTGGTGTAGTGCGCGCACGTGCAATTGCAAAACTATTAGACGATACTGATTTGGCTATTATTGATAAACGCCGCCCACAAGCAAATGTTTCTCAGGTAATGCATATTATTGGTGATGTAGAAGGCCGTGACTGTATCATTGTTGATGACATGATTGATACTGGTGGTACGTTATGTAAAGCCGCTGAAGCACTTAAAGAACATGGTGCTAAACGCGTATTTGCTTATGCAACTCACCCTATTTTATCAGGTAAAGCAGCTGAAAATTTACGTGATTCTGTTATTGACGAAGTTATTGTAACCGACTCAATTCCATTATCTGATGAACTTAAAGCGCTTGATAAAGTAAAAGTGCTAACGCTTGCTGATATGTTAGCAGAAACTATTCGTCGTATTAGCAACGAAGAATCTATTTCAGCGATGTTTGAGCACTAATCTCAGGTATTTGCTGAAAACAAAAGCGCCTTTTGGCGCTTTTTTTGTATGCTATGTATATTTTACTGAATCACAGTGGTATGATAGCGCGCCTTTTGGCTAGGGACCTTGGTCGCAAAGGCCCTAAACTTTTAAATAATTGGAGACATCATGTCTAACACAACTTATACATATGACGCTGAACTTCGCGTAGAAACTGGTACTGGTGCGAGCCGCCGCCTACGTCGCGAAGACAAAGTTCCTGCAATCCTTTACGGAGCTGACAAAGAAGCTTTATCTCTTACTTTTGCTCATAAAGATATGATCAAAGCACAAGAAGACGAAGGTTTTTACACTCATATTCTTACACTTAATGTAGGCGGCGAGAAAGTTGAAGCTATCTTAAAAGATATTCAACGTCACCCATTCAAGCCTAAGCTTACTCACCTTGATTTCCAACGTGTAGACGCAACTCATAAATTAACAACTAAAGTTCCTCTTCACTTCATCGGTGAAGAAATCGTAACTAAAGCTGGCGCAACTGTTGTTCACCAGTTAACTGATGTTGAAATTTCTTGTCTTCCAAAAGCATTACCAGAATTCATTGAAGTAAATGTTTCTGAGTTAGTAGCTGGTGATTCAATCCATATCTCTGATTTACAACTACCTGCAGGCGTTGCGTCTGTTGAATTAGGTAAAGGCGAAGGCCATGACCTTTCAGTAGTTACAATCAAAGCAAACAAAGCAGCTCCAGCTGAAGACGAAGAAGCTTCAGACGCTGCAGAATAATATTTAAGGTCTCGCACCTTGAATTCTATTCAAATGCTTGTGGGCCTGGCTAATCCAGGCCCCGAATACGCAAATACACGCCACAATGCAGGTGCTTGGTTCATCGAGCAACTCGCAGCACGCTACAACTGTACGCTAAAACATGATCCTAAATATCACGGCCTTACTGGCAAAGTGATAATCCAAGGCCAAGAATTCAAATTATTGATCCCCACTACTTACATGAATTTAAGTGGTAAAGCGGTCAGTAGTTTAGCCAACTTTTTCAAAATCCCTGTTGAAAATATCTTAGTTGCACATGACGAGATGGATTTAGAGCCCGGTGTCGCCAAATTAAAAAAAGGGGGCGGACACGGTGGTCATAATGGCTTAAAAGACATTATGGCAAAAATGGCAAATCAAAAAGATTTTATGCGTTTACGTGTTGGCATAGGTCATCCAGGACATCGTGAAATGGTTACCGGCTGGGTGCTTGGAAAAGCGCCAAAGGTTGACCAAGAAAAAATGGATGCTGCTGTAGATGAAGCAGTTCGTTGTATGGAAATACTTGCAAAAGACGGCGTGCTAAAAGCACAAAACAGACTTCATTCGTTTAAACCCTAATAAACTTGAGTCCAAGTGCACGGTTAAACGAATTCTAAACAAGGTATCTTACTATGGGTTTTAAATGTGGCATCGTTGGCTTGCCTAACGTAGGTAAATCAACGCTTTTCAATGCATTAACTAAAGCGGGTATTGAAGCCGCTAATTTTCCTTTTTGTACCATTGAGCCTAATACAGGTGTGGTACCTGTTCCAGATCCTCGCTTGGACGAGCTTGCTAAAATTGTAAACCCACAACGTATTCTTACTACAAGTATGGAGTTTGTTGATATTGCAGGCCTTGTAAAAGGCGCATCAAAAGGTGAAGGCCTTGGTAATCAGTTCTTAGCGAATATTCGTGAAACTGATGCAATTGGTCATGTAGTACGTTGTTTTGAAGACGAAAATGTAATACACGTAGCGGGTACAATTGACCCTGCTGACGATATTGACGTGATCAATACTGAGTTAGTACTTGCTGATATGGACAGCGCTGAGAAAGCGATGTTCCGTAATGCTAAAAAAGCGAAAGGCGGCGATAAAGACGCAAAAGAACAAAATGCGGCGCTTGAAAAAGTAAAAGTACACCTTGATGAAGGCCTTACACTTCGATCGTTAGAATTAACTAAAGAAGAAAAAGCAGCTATCAGCTCTATTAACTTCTTAACTATCAAGCCAACTATGTATATTGCAAACGTAGCAGAGGATGGTTTTGAGAATAACCCATTACTTGACCGCGTTCGCGCTATAGCTGAATCAGAAGGCGCTGTGGTTGTCCCTGTGTGCGCAGCAATCGAATCTGAGTTATCTGAACTTGATGATGAAGACAAACTCGAATTTATGGCTGACCTTGGCTTAGAAGAGCCAGGCCTTAACCTTGTAATTCGAGGCGGCTACGAATTACTCAAGCTACAAACTTACTTTACCGCAGGCGTAAAAGAAGTGCGAGCTTGGACAATTCCTGTAGGTGCAACAGCGCCACAAGCTGCTGGTAAAATTCATACCGATTTTGAACGTGGATTTATCCGTGCACAAACCATTGCTTATGACGACTACATTAACTGTAAAGGTGAAAGTGGTGCAAAGGAAGCGGGTAAAATGCGCCAAGAAGGTAAAGAGTACATTGTTAAAGATGGCGATGTAATGAACTTCCTGTTTAACGTATAAGTATTTATTCCCTCTATTTAGGGAAATAAATTTTAAAGGCTCGTTTTTACGAGCCTTTTTTGTTTTTAAACGTATATACGCTGTCAGCTTTTAGGGGATAAATAACACTAAGTTAATTTTAACAAAGCGTAACCTGTTATACTTCCTCTTTAATCGGTGTTAAAAAAACGGCGTTTTTATTAAAATTTAGCCTGTTAGCTTAATTTTCCTGCAAACAAACACAGTTAAGCGTTTTTTTGCAAAAAAGGTGTTGACGAATTTGGGTCATGTCAGCATAATACGCCCCGCACTCAGCGATGAAGTGCTAACAAAAAAGATGGCTAAGTAGCTCAGCTGGTTAGAGCACATCACTCATAATGATGGGGTCACAGGTTCAAATCCCGTCTTAGCCACCATTTATTTTTTGTTGCTCAATGAAGAGTTTAAAATAACTACCTTGTGTGCGGGAGTGGCGGAATTGGTAGACGCGCTGGATTTAGGTTCCAGTATCTTAGGATGTGAGAGTTCAAGTCTCTCCTTCCGCACCATTATTCTTGATAAGAATTAAAACTATCAGTTGTTTATTGTTGGGATATCGCCAAGCGGTAAGGCACCAGGTTTTGATCCTGGCATTCCCAGGTTCAAATCCTGGTATCCCAGCCAA
>NZ_BADX01000177.1:0-142 GCF_000241365.1 Pseudoalteromonas sp. BSi20480
CCTATTATAAAAATAGTAGTTTAAATTGTAATATGGGTCGTTAGCTCAGTTACAAGAAAAGAGAGCATCACCGCTTTTTATAAAGATGGCGAGGTTCACTGGTTAAAGTCCAGTACTACTTACTTACAGGTAGTAGTCTATG
>NZ_BADX01000176.1:0-184 GCF_000241365.1 Pseudoalteromonas sp. BSi20480
TTTTTTATACCGATTATTTTATGTGCAGGGTGGTACTTATTCTTGCGCAATAATGGCGTGCCAATTAAGCAAGGTAAAAAAGGGTTTATGTATATTTTAGTACTATCTGCATTTGTACTGGGCTTTTTTGTATTGATGATGCAGATCACAGAGTATGCCCCCTCTAATTTATAGGCATAAAAAA
>NZ_BADX01000175.1:0-2199 GCF_000241365.1 Pseudoalteromonas sp. BSi20480
AATTTTTTAACTCTGTGTAGCGCGAAGCGCCTCGGTGTGCTCTGTGGTGATTTTTTTTAAGTAACAAAAAGCTGTGGCTTCTAACATGATCAAGCTCTGCGTCAACAAGACAAAGCCCTAGCCTATTTATTATTGCTACTCATTTTCTCCTCATTCATTTCTCTTTGTGCATTTAAATTTTAAAGCCCATTATTCACAAAGAGGTTAAGAAGCGCTGCGCTTTTAGAGTTAGGGACTAAGTAATTTAATATTTGACCTGAAACAAGAAGCTGCGCTTCTAACGTGAGCAAGCTCTACGTCTACAAAACAAGGCTAAGCATTGCCCATATCATTATGTTTTCTCATTTTCTTCTCATTCGCTTCTCTTTGTGCATTACTGTTTTAAAACCCATTATTCACAAAGAGGTTAAGAGGCGCTGCGCTTTTAGAGTTAGGGACTAAGTGATTTGATAAAGGATTACGTGAGCAGGCTTTGGGTATAAAGCATACGTGCTCAGTATACCTTAGCCGCTTTACTTATATTTGAAGCTTCAGGGATTAGCGTTTAAAGTACAAGTCGATTGCTTTGGTGAGTAGCTCGTCGAGTTGCTCTTCAAAGCCATCCATATCGATTTCAAAGTGACTAAAGTACTTTCTAACCTGCAATTGAGATAGATTACGGCTTTTTACGCTGTATTGGCGTTCGTCTTTTTGTTTATCGTAACGCGGTAAAAAAACGAATTGAGCATAATAAGGCGACTTAATATGCTTGTTGGCATAACGACAAAAATCTTCAATATGTTGTGCGCCTTCGGGGCCTAAACAACCGGGCTCTACTCGGTACATTAAGCGAAGTTTTTTGTCGTCAGTAATTTGCATAATAATCCTTAACGAAAAAATAATACGCGAATTATTTTTCCGTTTTTAATTTGATAGCTCGATACAAGCTCTGAGCGTTTATCTATTACGTTTTCGTCTGCTGAGCAGGTTTCTGATAGCTCATGATCTATTACTATATCACCATGTACTATGCGTTTAATTGGCGATGAGTGAATACACTTTAGCTTTTTAAACATTAAACCATAACGTGCTATTAGTTTTTCTTTTCCTTTAAATAATAGCTCATTGGGGAAAATATAAAACTCTACATCTTCATCGTAAACACGAATAAACTCTTCAATGTTGCGCGCGTTATAAGCTTTTATAAGTTGTTCAACCACAGCTAGTGATTCGCGTGATTGCTTAGCTTTAGCTTGCTGTTTAGCTGTTAAGGCCTCTTTTGCTTGGGCTACTGCTTTTTCTGCTTCGGCTACGGCCGCTGCTTTTTCTATTTTATTTTTAGGCTTTTCAACGGGCTTGGGGGTTTCATCGCCTAACACTTTTGAGTCGTCTGGTTTGGTTGGGTCAACAACCGGTTTTTTAAGCTCAGGGGCTTTATATTCTAGTGTGTTTACTTTTTCATCCGCTTTTTGCTGTTCGGTAGTAGGCTCTGTGGCATAGCTATTTAAGGCTAGCGTAAAGGTAAATAAAGCAAAAAAAATAGATAACGATTTCATAACTTTCCTAATAAAAACACTAATCGTGTATTGTATTGCAACATAGCAAATTTTAACGTTTTCGGGTAGCAATTAAATGAATAACCTTGGCTTTCATAGCGTAGTTTAGCTTGAGTTTAACCCAGCTTTTAAAATAATTTTGTTAAACACATAATTTTTAATGACGGTATGAAAAGTGATTGCTTCACCACCGAGAAGTAAAAAAAAAGCCAGAAGCCGTGATTAATTGTTACTCTTTTTTCTCGGTGTAGCGCGAAACGCCTCGGTGCACCCGGTGGTGATACCTTTTTTTAAGTAACAAGAAGCTACGCTTCTAACGTGAGCAAGCTCTATGTCTACAAAACAAAGCTAAACTATGACCTGTTCACTTTGTCTTCTCATTTACTCCTCATTCGCTTATCTTTGTGCATAAAGATTTCAAAAGCAGTGGCTGAATGTAGCCTACAGACTCGCTTTACTTTCGTTTAATAGCAACTGCTATAAAAGTGATTATTTCACCACCGAGAAGTGAAGGAGAAGACCAGGAGTAGTGACTAAAAAATGCTTTTAACTCTGTGTAGCGCGAAGCGCCTCGGTGCACTCTGTGGTGATACCTTTTTTAAGTAATAAGAAGCTGCGCTTCTAACGTGAGCAAGCTCTACGTCTACAAAACAAAGCCCTAGCC
>NZ_BADX01000174.1:0-111 GCF_000241365.1 Pseudoalteromonas sp. BSi20480
AATTTATTTTAGCTACTCATTTACTCCTCATTCGCTTCTCTTTGTGCATTAAGATTTCAAAAGCAGTGGCTGAATGTAGCCTACAGACTCGCTTTACTTTCGTTTAATAGC